>CANIIN010000086.1 GCA_947467405.1 Betaproteobacteria bacterium
ATGAATCGCTCCTGACCGGCGAATCGGTGCCGGTACGCAAGATGAGCGTCGCGAATGGCGAAGACCCCGGCACCGATGCGCGCAGCGCGCCCGGCGCACCGGGCGGCGAAGACCTGCCGTGGCTGTTCTCGGGAACGCTGGTGGTGCAGGGCAAGGGCACGGCGCGTGTGCTGGCCACGGGCGAGCGCTCGGCGCTGGGCGCCATCGGCCGCGCGCTGGCCAGCGTGGAAGAGGAACCGACCCGCGTGCAGCGCGACACCGCCGCGGTGGTGCGCAAGGTGGCGATTGCCGGCGCAGTGTTGAGCGCGCTGATCGCCATCGGCTACGGCGTGACGCGCGGCGAATGGCTGACGGGCCTGCTGGCCGGCATCACCACCGCCATGGCGCTGTTGCCCGAGGAGCTGCCGGTGGTGCTGACGGTGTTTCTGGGCCTGGGGGCGTGGCGCATCGCGCGCCAGCGTGTGCTGACGCGGCGCGTGCCGGCCATCGAGATGCTGGGCGCGGCGACGGTGCTGTGTTCTGACAAGACCGGCACGCTGACGCAGAACCGCATGGCCGTGGCGGCCCTGTACGCGCACGGTGAATCGGCGCATCTGAACTTGGCGCAGATCGACACCCCCGAGGCGGCCAGCTCCATGGCCGAGCGCTTTCACGAACTGCTGGAGTTCGCCACGCTGGCCGGGCATCGCGATCCGTTCGATCCCACCGAGCAGGCCATCGCCGGCACCACGCGGCGCCTGTTGGCGCGCACCGAGCACCTGCATCCGGAATGGGAGTTGGTGAGCGAATATCCGCTGTCGCGCGAACTGCTGGCGCTGTCACGGGTGTGGAAGGCCGCCGACCGCGAGCACTTCATCGTCGCCGCCAAGGGTTCGCCGGAAGCCATCATCGACTTGTGTCATCTGAATGCCGCGGACGCGGCGCGCATGGCGACCGAAGTGGACCGCCTCGCCTCGCAGGGGCTGCGTGTGCTGGGCGTGGCGCGCGCCGACTTTGCCGCGCGCTCGGACGGCCTGCCCGCGCAGCAGCACGATTTCGAATTCCGTCTGCTGGGGTTGGTGGGCCTCGCCGATCCGCTGCGCGATGCGGTGCCCGGCGCGGTGGCGGAGGCGCGCACAGCCGGTGTGCGTGTGACCATGATCACCGGCGACTACCCGGCCACGGCCATGAACATTGCCGCGCAGGCCGGCATCGACACCAGCGCCGGCTACCTGTCGGGCGAGGACATGGCGGCGCTGGACGACGCCCGCTTGAGCGAGCGCCTGCGCACCGTGAACGTGTACTGCCGCGTGGTGCCGGAACAGAAGCTGCGATTGGTGAACGCCTTCAAGGCCAATGGCGAAACCGTGGCCATGACCGGCGACGGCGTGAACGACGCGCCGGCGCTGAAGGCCGCGCACATCGGCATCGCCATGGGCGGGCGTGGCACCGACGTGGCGCGCGAGGCCGCGGCGCTGGTGCTGCTGGACGATGACTTCTCGTCCATCGTCGCGGCCATTCGCCTCGGACGGCGCATTTTCGCCAACCTGCGCAAGGTAGTGACCTTCATCATCGCCGTGCACGTGCCGATCCTCGGGCTGTCGCTGGTGCCGGTGTTGTTTGGCTGGCCGCTGCTGTTGATGCCGGTGCACATCATGTTTCTGCAACTGATCATTGATCCGGTGTGCTCGGTGGTGTTCGAGGCGGAACCGGACGACCCCGATGCCATGCGACGCGCGCCGCACGCGCGGGACGCGACGCTGTTCGAGAAATCCATCCTGATGCTGGGGCTGATGCAGGGGGTGCTGCTGCTGGCCGCCGTCCTGTCGGTGTACCTGTGGGCGCACCAATCCGGCGCTGCAGATGATCAGGTGCGTGCGCTGGCGTTCTGCACCATGGTGCTCGGTGATATCGGGCTGATTTTCACCAACCGTTCGCACAGCGCGGGCTGGCTGGCCATCCTGCACACTCGCAACGACGTGTTGTGGGCGATGACCGCCGTCGCGCTGGCGATTCTGGGCCTGGTGCTCGGCGTGCCGGTGCTGCGCGAGGCATTTCATTTCAGCGTGCCGTCGGCGGGTGAGATGGGCGTTGCTGCGGCCGCGGCGCTGGCGTGCATGGTGTTGTTCGAGGCCTTGAAGGGGTTGCGTCGGAGTGTGCGTGCCGGGCAAAGGGCGAGGGAATGAGACGATGATGGAGCGCCTGCTTGGTTCAAATAAGCGAAATGCCGTCCGTTATATCCGTCATCCCCGCGAAAGCGGGGATCCAGTGTCGTTCAATAAATTCAAAGTCACTGGATTCCCGTTTTCGCGGGAATGACGGGTTTTGACAGCGAGCAATTTGTTAAGGAAGCGCTGATCAATTCCTGAAAATGAAAATACCCGAACAAGCTTCCCTCTGACGTGGGGCATATACAAGGGGGCTTGCCCCCTTGTTCAGTGAATACTTAAGGCATCTCGGCGCTCTCGAATCGCCAATTTCGTTCTGAATAGCCGATCCACGCTCCTGTCAGCCGCCGCTCAGGCGCGTCTCGCCAATCCCCCCTAAACTGCCGGTCGCGCCGGTGATTCGTTCAGCCTGTTTTTCGACGGGCGAAGGTCCTGTGCCAGAAGAAGAAAGCTCACGCAACCCAGGGTCTGGTGGCAATGAATATGCGAGATGCGTTGAGACCCCAAGCGGATGGATGCAAGGCGCGAGGCCGCAGCCATGGCGGTGCCATGGCGAGCGCCGAGCAACGCCGCAGACGCCGCTTGGGGTCTCAACCCTCCGGGACGGGGCCTATTGGACCCCATGGCGTTGTTGCTCGTCGCTTGAAGACGCCCCGTCTTCGGCGCTCCTCTCGCCTAGCCCTGGGGTCCAATAGGCCCCGTCGCACTCACATATTCATTGCCACCAGACCCTAGCCATGGCGCTTTACCTCAACTTCACGCTCGCCTTCCTGTCGTTTGTCGCGTTCACCATGACGCGCATGCTGCTGTCGCTGTACGCGCTCGATCTGGGCGCGACGCCGTTCGCAGTGGGGGTGATCTCGGCGCTGTTCTGGCTTTTCCCGACGTTGCTGTCGTGGCCGATCGGCATGGTATCGGACCGGTTCGGCGCGCGCTGGCTGTTCACCACGGGCAGTGTGGCGGGCCTGGCGGGCCTGTTGATCCCGGGACTCTTCAGCAGCATGGCGGCGGTGTACATCGCGGCCAGCATGAGTGGTCTGTCGATCGCCGTGTACAACGTGGTGGCGCAGAACCTGGTCGGCGTCATCAGCAAGCCCGAAGAACGCACCAGGAACTTTGCCAACTTCATGGTGCTGGGCGCGGCCTCGTCATTTGTCGGTCCGCTGCTGACCGGATACGCCATCGACCATTGGGGCCACTCGCTGGCCAGCCTGATCCTGTCCGCGGTGCCGCTGCTCGGCCTGGCCCTGCTGCTTGGTCTCGGCGGCTGCCTGCCCAAGGGCAACGGCGAGAAGCGCGCCGCGGCGTCGCTGCGCGGCATGCTGACCGGCAAGGGCATGCCGGCGTTGCTGACGCTGAGCGCGCTGGTGGTGCTGGGCGCCGACATGTTCCAGTTCTACCTGCCGATCTATGGCCACCAGCTGGGTTTCTCGGCGTCGGTGGTGGGGATGGTCACCGCGGCGCTGGCCGTGGCCGGTTTCTCGTCGCGCCTGGCGGTTCGTTCGCTGGTGGCGCGGCTTGGCGAAATGGGCGTGCTGACCGTGGCGCTGGCGATGGGCACGGTGTCGTTTATGCTGCTGCCCCTGGCGGACAACGCCATCACGCTCGGCGTGGTGGCGGCGATTTTCGGCTTCGGCATGGGCTGCGGACAACCCGTCACGGTGATGCTGGTGTACAGCCTTTCCGAAGCGGGTCGTGCCGGCGAGACGCTGGGCATCCGGCTCACGGTGAACAATCTGGTGCGTGTGATAGCGCCGATGCTGTTTGGTTCCATCGGCACCGCGTTCGGCATGGCGCCGATGTTCCTGCTGAACGGATTGCTGCTGAGCGGCGGCGTGTTCATCAGTAACGAGCAGTGGCGCCTGGGCAGGAAAGAGGCAAAGTCCGCCACGAAGTGAAGCCGTTGCAATATCTTGACCTTGAACAAATGGAGTTTCGTACATGACCGACCAGGCAAATCACGCACAAGCGCAACGGAAGACCAGGCGACCCTTCGTGATGACGGCCATCCTCATGGCCATGTTCATGGCGGCCATCGAAGCCACCATCGTTGCCACCTCGATGCCGAGCATCGTGGCCAAGCTGGGCGGCATCTCGCTCTACAGTTGGGTGTTCTCGGGCTACCTGCTGATGCAGGCGGTGTCGGTGCCGATCTACGGCAAGCTCTCCGACCTGTTCGGCAGGAAGCCCATCTTCATCATCGGCATCGTGATCTTCCTCACCGGTTCGGTGCTGAGCGGACTGGCCTGGTCCATGGAAGCGCTGATCGGATTCCGCATCCTGCAGGGCCTGGGCGCGGGCGCCGTGCTGCCGCTGGCGATCACCTTGATCGGCGACCTCTACACGCTGGAGGAGCGTGGCCGCGTGCAGGGCTACACCTCGGCGGTGTGGGGGCTGTCGTCCATCATCGGGCCGCTGGCCGGCGCGCTGATCGTGCAGTACGCCAACTGGTCGTGGGTGTTCTGGGTGAACGTGCCGTTCGGCCTCGTGGCGATCTTCCTGGTGGTGACCTGGCTGCATGAAGACGTGGTGCACAAGCAGCCGAAGATCGACTACGGCGGCGCGCTGCTGCTGCTGGTGACGCTGTCGACGCTGATGTTGGCCGTGACGCATGCCTCCGACTGGAGTGTGACGGCGTTGGGTGGCCTGCTGGCGGTGACGGTGGTGTCCGCCGCGCTCTTCATCTGGCAGGAACGGCGCGCGCCGGAACCGGTGATGAACCTCGCGCTGTGGAGCAATCCGCTCATGATGACCGCCAACGTGGCGACGCTGGCCAGCGGCATCGCCATGGTCGGCGTCATCAGCTTCCTGCCCACCTTCATCCAGGGCGCGCTCGGCACCACCGCGCTCATCGCCGGCTTCACGCTGTCCGGCATGTCGATCGGCTGGCCGTTGGCTGCGACCCTCGCCGGGCACAACCTGGTGCGCATGGGCGTGCGGCGCTGGTCGCGCATCGGCGGCGTCTTCGTGTTCGGCGGCGCCATGGTGCTGGCGCTGTTCGCCTCGGCCGGCCCGGTTGTCGCGGGCATTGCGGCCTTTATCCTCGGTTGCGGCCTGGGCACCCTCAACACCACGTTCATCGTCGCCATCCAGACCACCGTGCCGTGGGCGCAACGCGGCGCAGCCACGGCCTCCAACCTGCTGATGCGCATCCTCGGCAATTCGCTGGGCGCGGCGATTTTCGGCGGCGTGCTGAACACCCTGCTGCTGCGGAACCTGAACGAGAAGGGCCTGGCGCAGACGTTTTCCATCGACAGCGTGCAGGGACTGCTCGGCAACGCCACGCATGTCGCACCGGTCGCCGGCGGCGCCGACAAGGCGGCAGAGTTGTTGAACGGTCCTGCAGGCGAAGCGCTACGCACGGTGCTGGCGTCCAGCCTGCACGGCGTGTTCTGGGGCGTGGCCGTGGCGGGGCTGGTGACGGTATTGATGACGTTCAGGATGCAGGAATTGAAGCTGGAGAAGGATGCTTAGGCGCCTGCCCGCAGGGGGCGGGGGCTTGGAGATAGCCGTGGAATGGGTGTCTACAAGAGGTTGGTGTTTCAAAAAAGCTGCTTTGATGGCGGGCTTTTGTCTTTGTGGTGATACCTGTTTCGCCTTCTTTTGGTTCCTTTTCTTGGCGAAGCAAGAAAAGGAACTCGCCAACAGGCGAAACCCGCAGCATGAACAAAAGAAAAAGACCGCAATCAAGGCGGCCTTTTTTGGAATACCAACCTCTTGTAGACGCCCATTCCACGGGCATCTTCAGGCATTCGCCGTCTTGCGAGACGGCTACGCCACTACTTCAACTGCTTGTCCAGCGTAAACCTCGCCCCGTTATCCTGCGCCAATATCTGCACCAGAAACGGCATCACCTTCCTCAGCATTCCCAGCAACGTATAGGGTGGATTCACGATGTACACGCCGCTGCCGTGCAGGCCGAAGCCGTCTTCCTGGGGGTGCTTCACCGACAACGACACGTGCAGCCACTCGATGTCGGGGTTGCGCATGAGGGCGGCGGGGAGTTGCTGGGCTTCGCGGCGTTGCACCTGCGGGTACCAGATCATGTAGGTGCCGGTGGGGAAGCGCTCGAGGCCTTCACGCAGGGTGATGAGCACGCGGCGGTAGTCATTCTTGTCTTCGTACGACGGGTCGATGAGGATCACGCCGCGGCGCGGCACCGGCGGCAGGATGGACTTCAGGTCGTTGAAGCCGTCGCCGGGTTTGACCATCACCTGCTGGGCGGCCGCGCCGATGTGCTTCTTGGAGAAGTATTCCTCCAGCACGCGGCTCTCGGTGGTGTGCAACTCGAACAGGCGCAGCCGATCGCTCCTGCGCAGCATTTGCAGGCCGAGCTGCGGCGAGCCGGGGTAGTAACGCAGCTTGCCGTCGGGGTTGTGCTGGCGCACCTGCGCGACGTAATCCTCCAGCGGTTCCGGCAGGACCTTCTGCGCCCACAGCCGCGTGATGCCGGACTCGAACTCGGAGTGCTTGCGCGCATAGGTGGATTCCAGCGAATAGAGCGCGGCGCCGGCGTGCGTGTCAATGCACCAGAAGGGTTTGTCCTTCTTGGCCATGTGGCGCAGCAGCTGCACGAGGATGAAGTGCTTGAGGACGTCGGCGTGGTTCCCGGCGTGGAAGCCGTGGCGGTAACTGAGCATGGGTTGTTGCCTTGGGTGTGTCGGTGTGTGTTGATTGATGTGCGGCGCGGGCGTTCAGCCGCCGGCTTTCTCGCCGGTGTTGTTGCCGACTGGCGCTGCGGGCGCACTGGCGCCCGGCGCATCAGGACAGCTGGCCGTGTTGATGTCCATGCTGCCGACGTTCTGCCCGGCGCCATCGCGATACTGGTAGCGCACGGTGACACCGTCGCTCAGCCACGTCGCGTGCTGGCCCGACGTGCACACGCCCCTGCGCATGCGCTCGACAAAGGTCAGGGCGAGCGAGGTCTGGTTTGCCGCGGTGTCGCTGGTGTCCAGCAGGGTGTAGAGATAGGTGAACATCAGTCCCGGTCCGTACTCGGCGCCATCCAGACTGATGGTGCGGGTCACGGTGATGGGCGTGCTGCTGTTGACGTAGGCGGCCGAGATGGCCAGCGCGGCATGCCTGGCGTAGTGATCCTTGATGCCCATGGCGTTCAGCGTGGCCCACATCACCACGGCGCTGGCGACGGACAGCACGATGGCGGTGAGGGCGCGGCGCGATTGCTGGCGCGCCAGCGCGACGATGCCAAACACCAGTCCGACGGGCGGCAGCAGCAGGCTGACGACGATGTCGCTGCGGGTGGCCTTGGTGTGGTGGACGGGCTGGACGGACGGGGCCGCGGCGTTCAGCGATTCTGCATCAGGCAAGTGGTGCTCCGGCGGGAGGGCTTCAAGCCTGCATTCTACGCGTCACCCTGCATCGCGCCAGAATTGCCGAGTGATATGCGCGGCGCAGGTACGGATTACATCTGCCGGAACAGGTCGGCGTAGATGCGGCTCACCGGCAGGCGCTCGGGACGGTTGCGCAGCGACAGCGACAGGCGCCCGGCATCGTCGCGCGTGGCGGCGGCGACTTCGTCCATGTTGACCAAGGTGCTGCGATGGATCTGCTGGAAGCGTCCCGGCAGAAAGGCCTGCGCCAGGCATCGAGGCGCCCCCTGCTAGAATGGATTTTGGACGCGCCGGCGGCTGTTGTCCGGGCCGGCGCAGCACGCTTTCATCGACAACCACCTGAGAGAAACCCATGGCTTACGAGAATATCCTCACCGAAACCCGCGGTCGCATCGGCCTGATCACCCTGCACCGGCCCAAGGCCCTGAACGCGCTGAACGACAGCCTGATGGATGAGCTGGGCCAGGCGCTGGAAGCCTTCGATGCCGATGACAACATCGGCGCCATCGTGCTGACCGGCAGCGAGCGGGCTTTTGCCGCGGGCGCCGACATCGGCGCCATGGCGACCCTGAGCTACATGGATGTCTACAAGGCCGAGTACATCACCCGCAACTGGGAAAAACTGAAGCTGGTGAGAAAGCCGGTGATCGCCGCCGTGGCGGGATTCGCGCTGGGTGGCGGCTGCGAACTGGCCATGGCCTGCGATTTCATCATCGCCGCCGATACAGCCAAGTTCGGCCAGCCGGAAGTGAAACTGGCGATCATCCCGGGCGCCGGCGGCACGCAGCGCCTGCCGCGCGCCATCGGCAAGGCCAAGGCCATGGACCTCGCGCTGACCGGACGGATGATGGACGCCGCCGAAGCCGAGCGCGCCGGCCTGGTGTCGCGCATCGTGCCGGCCGACAAACTGCTGGACGAGGCGTTGGCCGCCGCGGCGCAGATTTGCGAGTTTTCGTCGCCGTCGGTGATGATGATCAAGGAGTCGGTCAACCGCGCCTTCGAGGGCCCGCTGGCCGAGGGCATGTTGTTTGAGCGCCGGCTGTTCCACTCGTTGTTCGCGACCGAAGACCAGAAGGAAGGCATGAAGGCTTTCGTGGAGAAGCGCAAGCCGGC
>CANIIN010000087.1 GCA_947467405.1 Betaproteobacteria bacterium
CATTCTGGGAAAAGAAATTTCTTGATGCACAAGAGCAGGGATTCATTCCTGCCGGCCGCATCAACTCCGCAGCAGGCACCACGCTTGCCGCAACACTGATCAACTGTTTCGTACAACCCGTCGGTGATTCGATCACCGAGATGGTGGATGGTCGCCCCGGCATTTACACCGCGCTGGCCGAAGCTGCCGAGACCATGCGACGCGGTGGCGGAGTCGGTTACGACTTCTCCTCCATTCGTCCCAAGAACGCCTTCGTGAAGGGCACGCACTCGCATGCCAGCGGTCCCGTTTCGTACATGCGCGTGTTCGATCGCTCGTGCGAAACGGTCGAATCCGCAGGCAGCCGCCGCGGCGCTCAGATGGGCGTGCTGCGTTGCGACCACCCGGACATCGAAGACTTCATCCACGCCAAGGACAAAGGCGACCTGGCCAACTTCAACGTGTCGGTGGGCGTCACGGACGCCTTCATGCAGGCCGTTGAAGGAGATGGCGGCGTCGAACTGCTGCACAAGGCCGAGCCTTCCATCGAAACCAAGGAAGCCGGCGCCTATCAGCGCGATGACGGCTCGTGGGTCTATCGCAAGGTGCGTGCGCGCGACCTGTGGGATCAGATCATGCGCTCGACTTACGATCACGCCGAGCCGGGCATCCTGTTCCTGGATCGCATCAACCGCGACAACAATCTGTACTACTGCGAAACCATCGAGAGCACCAACCCTTGCGCGGAGCAGCCCCTGCCGCCTTACGGTTGCTGCTGCCTGGGCTCGATCAACCTGACCAAGTTCGTCCGCGAACCGTATTCCGAAAAGGCTTCGTTTGATTTCGAAGCCTTCGGCAACGTGGTGGACGTGTCGACCCGCATGCTGGACAACGTGCTCGAAGCCACGCGCTGGCCGCTGGAACAGCAGCACGCCGAAGCGCAATCCAAGCGCCGCGTCGGCCTCGGTTTCACGGGGCTCGGCGATGCCTTGATCATGCTGCGGATCAAGTACGACACCCCCGAAGCCTGCACCATGGCGGCGAAGATTTCCGAAGCCATGCGCGACCGCGCCTATCTGTATTCGGTGGAACTGGCGCAGGAACGCGGCGCGTTCCCGCTGTTCAATGCCGATCTCTATCTGTCGGGCGGCAACTTCGCCTCGCGTCTGCCGAATGACATCAAGCAGAAGATCCGCCAGCACGGCACCCGCAACTCGCACCTGCTGTCGATCGCACCGACCGGCACCATCAGCCTGGCCTTTGCCGACAACGCCTCGAACGGCATCGAGCCGCCGTTCTCGTGGACCTACACGCGCAAGAAGCGCATGGCCGATGGCACCTGGAAGGAATATGAAGTCGAGGATTACGCCTGGCGCATGTACCGCCACATCGGCGGCGACGTGCGCAAGCTGCCCGAGTACTTCGTGACCGCGCTGGAGATTTCCGCCAACGCGCACAAGAACGTCGTGGCGGCCGTCGCGCCCTATATCGACACCGCCATCTCCAAGACGGTGAACGTGCCGGAAGACTATCCCTATACGGAATTCGAAAATCTCTACATGTCGGCCTGGAAGTCGGGTCTGAAGGGACTGGCCACCTATCGTCCCAATGCGGTGTTGGGATCGGTGCTGTCGGTGGAGCCGTCCAAGAAGACCGAAGAGAATCGCCAGCAGGCGCAGGACGTGGAACTGCTGTGGGGTGACGAAAAGGCGGCCAATCGTCGCCTGACCATCAAGTCCCTGCCGGCGCCGGTGCTGGCTTCGCTGGTGTGGCCCGGCCGCCCCAGCCTGCACGGCGGCAACCCGTCCTGGACCTACATGATTCCGCATCCGGGCGGCGACTTTGCGCTGTTCGTGGGCCACATCGAGGAAGACGCCGAAGGCACGCCCAACGCAACTTATGGCAAGGGTCGCAAGTTCCCGTTCGAAGTCTGGGTCAACGGCAACGAGCAGCCGCGTGCGCTCGGCGCGGTAGCCAAGACACTGTCCATGGACATGCGCGCCAATGACCGTGCATGGCTGGCGCTGAAGCTCGATGTGCTGTCCAAGACGCCAGGCGATGAAGCATTCGAATTGCCCTTCCCGCCCAACGGCGAACGGCGTCTGGTGCCGAGCGTGGTGGCCGGCCTCGCACAGGTGGTGCGCTGGCGCTGCGACCAGTTGGGCGCGCTGGACGAGAAGACCCCCGACCTGCTGTCGCCGGACGGCCGCCCGCACCCGGTGCTGGACGCGATGTTCGCCGTGCAGGAACCGAAAACCGGCACCGGCGGTACGCTGTCCTGGACGGTCGACATCCAGAACCCGGCGACCTCGGAAGAGTTCGTCATGGGCGTCAAGGAAATCACGCTGCCCGACGGCATCACACGCCCTTACAGCCTGTTCTTCGCCGGTCATTATCCGCGTGCGCTGGACGGCCTGGCGCGCTTGCTGTCGCTGGACATGCGCGTGCTTGACCCAGCCTGGATCGGCATGAAGCTGCGCAAACTGCTCAATTACTCCGAGCCGCTCGGCGACTTCATGGCCTTCGTGCCGGGACAACGCCGCCAGGAAACCTGGCCGTCGACGGTCGCCTACGTGGCGCGTCTGCTGATCCATCGTTACGCCATGCTCGGCGTGCTCGACGAGAACGGTTACCCGACGCGTGAAATGGGATTGCTCGAGACGCCCCGCGAGAAGGCCGAGTCGCAGGTCATGCAGGGAGCGCTGTGCACTGAATGCGGAAACATGACGGTCATCCGCAAGGACGGCTGCGACTTCTGCACCGCCTGCGGCGCGGTTGGTTCCTGCGGCTGATTGACGACTAGGCAAGCCATTCAAGAGGACGCTACAAAAAGTACAAACAGCAAAGATCAAGCGGGCAGTGGACAGCAGTGGCTGACCCACATTCGGCGCACGATTCCAGAAATGGGATCGTGCGTTTTTTTTGGCGCACCATCATTTTGTCGCAGCCTTCAGTCGGCAACGAAGCACACCGAGCCGGATGTCGCGCTTCAGTGTCAGCGCGTGAAACTGAAGTCCTTTATAGTCGAACATCATCTCTGGAGCGCAGAACAACATGAATCAGCCCGTTCCCATTCGCCCCGCCGCCACTGTCGTTCTCGTGCGCGATTCCGCTCGAGGCATCGAAGTCTTCATGATGCGACGTTCACAGAACGCCGCTTTCATGGGAGGCGCCCATGTCTTTCCCGGCGGCGCCGTGGACACGTCGGATTCCGCAGAACAATGGGCAGGTCTCTGCGCGGGCATCGACATGGCCGCCGCCAACCGGATACTCGGCGTGGAACAGGACGGCCTGGCCTACTGGATCGCGGCCATTCGCGAATGCTTCGAGGAGGCGGGCATACTGCTGGCGAACGACAAGGGCGGCGACCTGATCGCGATCGACGATGCGAAGAGCGTCGCCGATTTCAGCGACCTGCGCCAGCAGATGGCCGATGGAAAACTCTCCCTGCACGACCTTTGCGAATCGCGCCACCTGACCATCGCCGCGGATCGCATGGCCTATTTCAGCCACTGGATCACGCCGCCCCACAATGTGCGGCGCTTCGATACGCGTTTCTTCGTGGCGGTGGCGCCTGCCCTGCAGACGCCGTCGCATGACGACACGGAAACGATTGCACACGTGTGGGTCGGGGTGAACGAGGCGCTGGACAAGTACCACCGCAAGGAACTGGAGATGGTCTTGCCCACCGTGCGCACGCTGGAGACACTGGCGAGTTTCCCCGACACCGCAGCGCTCATGGCGCACGCGCGCGCGGAACGCATCGTGCCGCGCATCCTGCCGCGCGCTTCATCGGGCCGTGACGGGCGACGCATGCTGGTGCCCACCGACTATGCCTATGCGGAAATCGCCAAGCTGGATCCGGACGGGAAGGGTTTCGCTTCATACGAAATCATCCCCGGCGTCCTCACCAGGCTGTCGGCGCGGGTGCACCGTCTGACGGCGCCCAATCCCGGCTTCATGACCGGTCCCGGAACCAATGCCTATCTGGTCGGTGAAGGCGAGGACTTTGCGGTCATTGATCCCGGCCCGCCGGATGAACCCCATGTGCAGGCCATCATCGATGCCGTGAATGCGCTGGGTCCGAATGGCCAGGGCGGAAAAATCCGCAAGGTGCTGGTCACGCACACCCACAAGGATCACTCCCCGGCCGCCCGGCTGCTGAAAGCGCACACCGGCGCCGACGTGATCGGCATGCCGCCTCCGCCCGGCGACAGTCAGGACCAGACCTTCCAGCCCGACCATGTGGCACGTGATGGCGACCGCATCGCCATTGCCGGCGCCATTCTGCGTGTGGTGCATACACCCGGACACGCCTCCAACCAGGTCTGCTACCTGCTGGAGGAAGAGAAGCTTCTGTTCACCGGCGACCACATCATGCAGGGCTCGACAGTGGTGATCAATCCGCCGGATGGCGACATGGCCGTCTACCTTGCCGCGCTGAAGAAGTTGCTCAAGGAACAGATCGACTGGCTGGCGCCCGGACACGGCTTCATCATCGACCGGCCGCATGAAGCCGTGGAACGGCTGGTCGCCCACAGGCTGGGTCGCGAGAACAAGGTGCTGGAAAAACTGCAAGGGCTGGGCGCCGCCACGCTGGATGAACTGGTGCCCCATGCCTACGACGAAGTGCCCAAGCAGCTGCATCGCGTCGCCACGCGCTCACTGCTCGCCCACCTGCTCAAGCTGCAGGGCGACGGCCGTGCCGGCGAAACCGAAGGGCGCTGGCGCGCGCTTTGAACCACGTCACTGGAGCGATGCGGATCGGATCCGCATCGCCCGAGTGAGGGTTATTGTTCGAGCTTGATGCCCTGACGTTTTACCAGGTCCTGCATCTTCGCCAATTCCGTCGTGATCTGGGCACGATATTCGGCAGGCGTATTGCCGACCGGCTCCGCACCCTGTTCCTTCAGCTTGCTGCGCACACCAGGATCGGCGAGAACCTTCAACGCCGCCTCATAAACCTTGCGCACCGCCTCATCCGGCGTCCTGGCAGGGGCAATCAGGCCATACCAGGCCTGGTCGTTCACCGGAACCATCTTCAGCTCCGCGAAGGTCGGCACGTTCGGCAGCACGTCCAGACGCTTGGGCGCCGCCACCGCAATCGGACGAAGCCGTCCCGCCTGGATGAAGGGCAGCGACGACGGCAGATTGTCGAAAATCATCTCGACCTGTCCGCCGACCACGTCATTCAGTGCCGGGCCGGCACCGCGATAGGGAATATGCAGAATATATGTATTGGTCGTGGCCTTGAACAACTCGCCCATCATGTGCCCGATGCCGCACGCGCCAGACGTGGCATAAGACAGCTTGCCGGGACGCTCGCGCACCGCCTTGAGAAATTCCGGCATGTCCTTCACCGGCAGGCGTTGCGGATTGACCGCCAGCACATTCGGCACGGCGGCCAGATTGGTGATCATCTGGAAATCCTTCATGGCATCGTAGGGCAGCTGCGGATTGCAGGCCGGATTCACCGCATGCGTGCTCACCGTTGCCATGCCGATGGTGTAGCCGTCTGGCGCCGCCTTGGCGATGGCTTCCGCACCGATGGCACCGCCGCCACCGCCACGATTCTCGACAACCAGTGGTTGACCGATGACGCGGCTCATCTGATCGGCAACCAGCCGCCCCACGATATCTGTCGTGCCACCCGGCGGAAAAGGAATGATGTAGCGAATCGGTTTGTTCGGGTAACTTTGCGCCAGTGCCACCGAACCAGCCGTCAACATCAGCACGGCCGCGAGCACTCGCAATCCAGCGGCACGCCGCTCAGCCGGTTTTGCAGACATCTGTCCATCCATTGAAATCGCCTTCATGAGCTACTCTCTTTCAAGAATTCATTCATCTGTTACCCCATTCACGTCAATGCAGCACCGAACCGGAATCCCGACACGGCTGCCATCTGGCGAGAACAACCCCTTGAAGATCCTTTTCTGGAGCGGATCTTCAAGCACCTACCCCTGGAGCGTCATGAGCGTTGCCGGCGCGCTGGTGCCCATATGGGCCCGCGCAACCGGGCGACTTGCTACGCCCCCCGAAACGCCTGCGCCTGCTTGTCGATGGCGGCCAGCAGCGTGCTGAAGGAATCGGCGAACTGACGGACGCCCTCTTCCAGCAATTTATCCGTCACGGCATCAAGCGAAATGCCATGCAATGCCAGCGCTGCAAGGCTGCGCTGTGCTTGGTCGACGCCGCCCTCCAGCGTCTGACTCGCCACGCCATGATCGACAAAGGCATCCAACGTTGCAGGCGGGAGCGTATTGACCGTATCCGGTCCGATCAGCTCTTCGACGTAGATCACGTCGCGATAGGCCGGATTCTTCGAACTGGTGCTCGCCCACAGCAGGCGCTGCGGATGCGCGCCCCTGGCCGCCAGGACTTTCCAGCGATCTCCGGCCATTCGCGACTGGTATGACTGGTAGGCCAGTTTGGCATTGGCAATGGCGGCCTTGCCCAGCAGCTCATCAGCTGCGCCGCCGCCCACCTTTTGAATCAAGGCGTCTACCGCCGAATCAATGCGACTGACGAAAAAACTCGCCACACTGGCCACACGACTCACGTCGCCGCCGTTCGCAGCCAGCACCTCCATGCCCTGCAGCCAGGCGTCGGCAACCGCGTCGTAGGCCGAGCGCGCGAAAAGCAGGGTGACATTGACGTTGATGCCGTCGGCAATCAACTGGCGAATGGCTGGCACGCCCGCGCTGGTGCCCGGCACCTTGATCATGAGATTGGGACGCGCCACTTCACGCCACAGGCGGCGCGCTTCGTGCAGCGTACCGTCGCTGTCGTTAGCCAACTGCGGCGAAACCTCGAGGCTGACATAGCCGTCGGCACCTTGCGACGACGCATACACCGGCATCAGGATGTCTGCTGTATCGCGGATGTCGGCCATCGCCAGTTGCTCGAAAATGGATTTGGCGTCGAGGTTCTGGCGAGCGCAACGCGCGATGGCATCGGCATAGTCGCCAGTCTGCGCAATGGCCTTCTCGAATATGGCGGGATTGGATGTGAGCCCGCGCAAGCCGCCTTCGACACGTTTCGCGAGTTCGCCCGTTGCGATCAATTGCCTGCTGATGGAATCCAGCCAGACTGCCTGGCCCAATGCGTGCAACTCGTTCAGCTTTGACATAGGTGTTTGCTTTTTTTACTCGATTCATGGGGAAGGACGACGGGGCATCTAGGCGCTCAAACCTGGGCCCACCTGCATTGCCACGTCGAATACTAGTGGATTTACCCTTGCAAGGTTGAGTCGGTCAGCGGACACTCCGCGCAGTGCAAGTGCCGAAAGACGTTCCCGGCATATTTTCATCATTCATGTCAGGAAACAGAAAGCCGCTTCTCGGTGATGCGCAAGGTTTGATCGCTGGAATATCGAGAACAAACTTCCCTCCGAAATGGTCGGATATACAAAGGGGGCTTGCCCCCATGTTCAGTGACTCCTCAGCGCCAATCCGGCTTGAATGCCTTCATCCGGCGTTCGCCGGCCCGGGACGACAAACCGCCTCAGGACAACGATAGAAGTAGTAACGACTGTTGATGAATACCGACACATCGTCGATTTCATCGGTTCCCCAGGCGCCGCCCAATTCGCGGCTCCAGCGCACCACTTGTTCACGAATGCCGTCGAAGTTCACGGCCTTGCGGGACTGCCGGATGTGAACGCCGGTCGCATGGCAGACATTGCAACGTGTCTCGTAGAGAATGCGCCCGCGCTCGACATCAGCCGCCAACGCCGCATTGACGCTCAGCGCACCCGCCAATGCCAGCACCCCGCCGGCCATCACACGCCACGGAATGCAGACCAGATGACGTATCGTCTTTCCCATCACGAAGATCTCCCGAAGGTTCAGTTCGCTGCCCGCGCCGGCTGGCGATTGCCACCACCTGTTTACCCAGCCTGCGCCACAGCCTCACATTTTCAGGTATGTTCGCGCCCATGCCCAAACTTCGCAACATAAAACTCTCGCAGGTCTCCGCGCGCGATGCAGCCATTATCGGCATCCCGGCGCTGTTGGTGGTCCTGGCAGCGTTCTGGGTGGCCTACCAGTTCGTCAAGCCAGCTCCACCGGATTCCTTCGTCCTCTCCACCGGACGCGAAGACGGAGCCTATTACAGCGTTGGAAAGCGCTACCAGGAACTGCTCGCCCAGCAAGGCATCAAGATCAATGTGCGCAAATCAGCGGGCGCGGTGGATAACCTGCAGCAACTGGCCGACATGGATTCGGACGTCGAAGTCGGCCTGGTGCAGGCAGGGACCGGCGCCGCGGACGAGTATCCCGGCCTTTTGAGCCTTGGCAGCGTGTACTTCGAACCGGTATGGATCTTCTACCGTGGCAGCCCGATGGAGGACCAGTTGCGCAACCTCAAGGGCAAGCGCATTGCCGTGGGTGCGGTCGGCAGCGGCACGCGCAAGCTGGCAACGCAACTGCTGCTGGTCAACGAAGCCTGGTCCCCGCCGACCCGCATCAGTGACCTCGGTGGCGATGCGGCGGCACTCGCCCTGCAGAAAGGCGGCATCGATGCCGTGTTCCTGATCGGCCC
>CANIIN010000088.1 GCA_947467405.1 Betaproteobacteria bacterium
CAGGATCATGTTGGCGTATTCGGCCAGGAAGAAGGTGGCGAACCCCATGCCGGAGTATTCGATCATGTGACCGGCGACGATTTCCGACTCGCCTTCGACCACATCGAAGGGCGATCGGTTGGTTTCCGCGACGCCTGAGATAAAGTACACCACCATCATCGGCAGCAGCGGCAGCCAGTTCCATGACAGAAAATTGAACCCGCTCTGGGCAAACATGCCGCGGCTCTGGCCGTTGACGATGTCCGACAGATTCAGGCTGTGCGACACCATCAGCACGCACACCAAGGCAAAGCCCATGGCGATTTCGTAGGCGACGATCTGCGCGGCGGAACGCATGGCGCCAAGAAACGCGTATTTGGAATTGGAGGCCCAGCCGGCAATGATCACGCCGTACACGCCCAGGGAGGTCATGGCCATGAGGTAGAGGATGCCGGCGTTGACATCGGCCAGCACCACCTCGGGGGCAAACGGGATGACCGCCCAGGCCGCGAGCGCGGGACCGAAGCAGAGCACCGGCGCAAGCACGAACAACACCTTGTTGGAGCGGTCCGGGATGATGAGTTCCTTGACCAGGGCCTT
The DNA here is from genome assembly GCA_947467405.1 of Betaproteobacteria bacterium. Taxonomy (GTDB): domain Bacteria; phylum Pseudomonadota; class Gammaproteobacteria; order Burkholderiales; family SG8-39; genus CAIYPG01. The sequence continues at coordinate 580 of CANIIN010000088.1, forward strand.
CAGGCCGTCGGCGATCGGCTGGAACAATCCCATCGGTCCAACGCGGTTCGGTCCGAGACGAATCTGCATCCAGCCGATGAGCTTGCGTTCCCAGAGCGTCAGGTAAGCCACGGCTCCCAGTAGCGGCGCGACAATGCACATGATCAGAACCAGCGTCTTGATCAGGATAAACGCATGCGCACCCCACTCGGCGCCGAGCTGGGCCTGGAGCAATCCCTGGAATTGTTGAACCAGTTCCATCACGCTTTCACCACGCTGAGTTCACCACTCATGGCGCCAAGCGAAGCCGTTGACGAATGCCCTGCCGCGACGCGTGCGCAGCCCGCCGGCAGCTTCGCGTCGATAGCGACTTCCAGTTCGGCTTCGCCGGACTGACGAACCTTGACCCGCTGTCCCGCCGCAACGCCGGCCTTCTGCGCATCACCGGCGGACAGCCAGAGCTTGGGCGCCTTGGCGTCCGCAGCCTTCTGCAGAGACTCGGCGCGACGCACCAGCGGATCGGCAAAATAGATCGGCACATCGGCAATGCGTTGCAGTCCCGCTAGCTGAGTCGTCGAGCCGAGCTGAACAATGTCAGTGGCGGACAGACTGTTGTTCAGGGATTCCGGGAGGGACATGGACGCCAGCAACTCGTCGCGAATCGCCTCACTGCTGTCGTAATCGAAGCCCGACAGTCCGAGCTGATTGCCCAGCACTCGAAGAATTTTCCAGGCCGGACGGGATTCGTCCAGCGACTTGACCACCGCATTGAAACTTTGCGCGCGTCCTTCGCAATTGACGAAGGTGCCGGATGTTTCGGTAAACGGCGCAGACGGCAGGAGCAGATCAGCATGATCCGTGACTGCGCTGCGGAACGGCGTCAGGGCCACGACGAAGTCTGCAGCAGCCAGCACGGAGCGCGCCCTAACCGGGTCGTTGCTGTCGAGTCCCGGTTCGACACCAACCAGAATGTAAGCCTTGCGCGCCGCGGTTCCATCGAGGCCCAGCATGGCGCCGGCGTTCAGGCCCTTGCCGGACGGCACGCAGTTGGCGACATAGCCACCCACGGAATTCGCTGCTTCGCCAAGGAATCCAAATTCCCCCGCAAGCAGTCCGGATAACTGCTGCCCCAGGGCTTGCAGTACCGACGCCTGCGGATGCTGCTCGGCGAAGTTGCCCAGCAGCACAGCGGCAGCCTTGCCCGAAGCCAGGCTTGCCGCCATGGCGCGCGAAGCGTCATCGACGGTCACGGCGGAGACCGATTGCGGCACGGCGGCGCCCTTGGCTTCAGCCACTGCCTTGACGATGCGCGCCAACGCCGATGGCAGTTCACTCGGCGCCACGATCGACTTGGTCGTCACGTTCATCAGCAGGTCATCGTCGGTGCTGTGAAGGATGTTCAACTGCACACCGCGCTTGGTCACTTGGCGCAGGCGCGAAGCAATCAACGGATGGTCCTTGCGCAAGAAGGAACCCACCACAAGTACGCGATCCAGCGCGCCGATATCAGCGATATTCATGCCCAGCCACGGAATGCCGGCGCGCTGGCTGTCAGCCGCGAAGTCCGCGCGGCGCAGACGGAAGTCCACATTGTCGCTGCCAAGGCCGCGAGCCAGTTTCTGAGCCAGCGACATTTCCTCGAGCGTCGCGTGCGGACTGACCAGGGTGCCGATAGCGTCGCCTCCCGCTGCATTGCGAATTTCGCCCAGGCGACGGCCGGCCAGTTCCAGCGCCTGCGGCCAATCGATCTCGCGCCATTGCGCACCGTCCTTGATCATCGGCTTGGTCAGACGATCCGCGGAGTTCAGTCCCTCGTAGGAAAAACGATCCTTGTCCGAGATCCAGCATTCGTTGACCGCCTCGTTCTCGAGGGGAACGACTCGCAGCACCTTATCGTGCTTGACCTGCACCACCAGGTTGGAACCCAGCGAGTCGTGCGGTGCGATGGATTTGCGGCGCGTCAGCTCCCAGGTGCGAGCGGAATAGCGGAACGGCTTGGACGTCAGCGCTCCGACCGGGCAGATATCGATCATGTTGCCGGACAGTTCGGAATCGACTGTCTTGCCGACAAACGACACGATCTCCGCGTGCTCGCCCCGATTGATCATGCCCAGTTCCATCACGCCGGCCACTTCCTGGCCAAAGCGCACGCAGCGCGTGCACTGGATGCAACGGGTCATTTCCTCGGCAGAAACCAGCGGTCCGATGTTCTTGTGGAACACCACGCGTTTGGGCTCGGCATAGCGCGATGCGCTGCCGCCATAGCCGACCGCAAGATCCTGCAACTGGCATTCGCCGCCCTGATCGCAGATCGGGCAGTCGAGCGGATGGTTGATCAGGAGGAACTCCATCACGCTCTTTTGCGCCTTGACGGCAGGCTCGGACTGCGTCCAGACCTTCATGCCATCGGTTGCAGGCGTGGCGCAGGCCGGCATCGCCTTGGGCGCCTTCTCAACTTGCACCAGACACATGCGGCAGTTGGCCGCGATGGAGAGCTTCTTGTGATAGCAGAAGTGCGGAACGAACACACCCAGCTTGTTGGCAGCTTCCATGACCGTGGCGCCGTGGGGCACCTCCACGCTCTTGCCGTCGATTTCCAATGTCAGCATGGCCATGTTCTATGCCGCCTTCGCCGCGTTTTTTGCCGAGGCGTGGGGCGCCGCATGCGCACCCGCCCTGCCCCACTTGGGCTCACTGGCCGGTCCGTCCACCAGGCAGCGCTTGTTGGCGATGTGGTACTCGAACTCCGGACGGAAATTCTTGAGGAAACTCTTCACCGGAAGCGCCGCGGCATCGCCCAGCGCACAGATGGTGCGACCCGCAATGTTGTCCGCCACATTTTCCAGGAGCGCCAAATCCTCGGGCTTGCCCAGGCCGGTCTCTATGCGGTGAACGATGCGATACAGCCAACCCGTTCCTTCGCGGCAGGGAGTGCACTGACCGCAGGATTCATCGTGATAGAAGTAGGACAGACGTTCCAGGGCGCGCACCATGCAGGTGGTTTCGTCCATGACGATGACCGCCCCCGAACCCAGCGCGGAACCCGCCTTGGCCAGCGAATCATGGTCCATATTGGTCGCCATGATGACTTCCGCCGTCAGAACCGGCATTGACGAACCGCCGGGGATCACGGCCTTCAGCTTGTTGCCGTTGCGAACGCCGCCGGCCATTTCCAGAAGCGTGGCAAACGGGGTGCCGAGCTTCACTTCGTAGTTGCCCGGGCGATTGACGTGCCCCGACACCGACAGGATCTTCGTCCCGCCGTTATTCGGGATGCCCAGTGCAAGGAACGCATCTGCGCCGTTGCGCATGATCCAGGGGACGTTGGCGAATGTCTCGGTATTGTTGATGGTGGTCGGCTTGCCGTACAGGCCGTAGCTGGCGGGGAACGGCGGCTTGAAGCGCGGCTGACCCTTCTTGCCCTCGAGCGACTCCAGCAAAGCGGTTTCTTCGCCGCAAATGTAGGCGCCGTAACCGGCATGCGCATAGAGCTCGAAGCTGAAATCGCTGCCGAGTATGTTCTTGCCGAGATAACCGGCCGCGCGGGCCTCCTCGAGCGCCTCCTCGAAGCGCTCGTAGAGCTCCCAGATCTCGCCGTGAATGTAGTTGTATCCCGCCGTCGCACCCATGGCGTAGGCGCCGATGATCATGCCTTCGATCACGCTGTGTGGGTTGTAACGCAGGATGTCGCGGTCCTTGCAGGTCCCTGGTTCACCCTCGTCTGAGTTGCAGACGAGATATTTCGCACCGGGGAACTGCCTCGGCATGAAGCTCCATTTCAATCCCGCGGGAAAACCGGCGCCGCCGCGGCCGCGCAGCGAGGACTTCTTGACCTCCGCTACCACCATGTCCGGCGTGATGTTGTCTGCGATGATCTTCTTCAGCGCGGCATAACCGTCGCGCGCCTCGTAATCCTTGAGGCGCCAGTTCTGGCCGTCGAGGCCGGCGAGAACGATAGTGTCGGGACCGTAGTTCAGCATGTCAGGCCTTCTTGCCAAGCTCATCGACCAGAGCGTCCAGCTTGTCATTGGACATGTAGTCGCACATGCGCCGATTGTTCACCAGCACGACCGGCGCCATGGAACACGCCCCCATGCACTCGCCTTCCTTGAGCGTAAAGCGGCCATCGGCAGTGGTCTCATTGAAGCCGATGCCCAACCGCTCCTTCAGGTGGTCCGCCGCATCCAGCGAGCCTTGCAGACCGCATGGCAGGCAGGTACAGATGGTCAGCTTGAACTTGCCGGTCGGCTCGAGGTTGTACATGTTGTAGAACGTCGCCACTTCGTATACTGCAACCGGCGCCATGCCGAGATATTGCGCGACGAAGTCCATGGTCTCAGTGGCGAGCCAGCCCTTCTCGTCCTGGGCAATGACGAGGGCACCCATCACCGCCGACTGCTTCTGGTCGGCCGGATACTTGGCGATCTCGCGATCGATTCTCTTCAGGGATTCAGCGGAGAGCATCAGCGGTCAATTTCCCCGAACACGATGTCCTGCGTCCCGATGATGGCGACGACGTCGGCCAGCATGTGGCCCTGTGACATCTCGTTGAGCGCGGCGAGGTGCGGATACCCCGGCGCGCGAATTTTCACCCGATATGGCTTGTTGGCGCCGTCGGACACGGCATAGATGCCGAACTCGCCCTTCGGATGCTCGATGGCGGCATACGCCTCGCCCGGAGGTACATGCATGCCCTCAGTGAAGAGCTTGAAGTGATGGATCAACTCTTCCATGTTGCTCTTCATGTCCACGCGCGACGGTGGCGCCACCTTGTGGTTGGCGGAGATCACCGGGCCGGGATTGGCACGCAGCCAATCCACGCACTGCCGGATGATCCGGTTGGACTGGCGCATCTCTTCGATGCGAACGAGATAGCGGTCGTAGCAATCCCCGTTCACACCGACCGGGATGTCGAAGTCCACCTTGTCGTACACCTCATAGGGCTGCTTCTTGCGCAGGTCCCACTCGACCCCCGAGCCGCGCAGCATCGGGCCGGTAAACCCGAGCGCCTTGGCGCGCTCCGGCGTGACGATGCCGATGCCGACTGTGCGCTGTTTCCAGATGCGATTGTCCGTCAGCAGGGTTTCGTAATCGTCGATGTACTTCGGAAAACGATTGGTGAAATCCTCGATGAAATCGAGCAGCGATCCCTGACGATTTTCGTTCAGGCGCTTCACCTTGGCCTCGTTCCGATATGGCGAACGCTCGTACTGCGGCATGCTGTCCGGCAGGTCACGGTAAACCCCGCCCGGACGGTAATAGGCTGCGTGCATGCGTGCGCCGGAGACCGCCTCGTAGACGTCCATCAGATCTTCCCGCTCTCGGAACGCGTACAGGAACACCGTCATTGCCCCGATATCGATGGCATGCGCTCCGAGCCACAGCAGGTGGTTCAGCAGGCGCGTGATCTCGTCGAACATCACGCGGATGTACTGCGCGCGCACCGGCACGTCCACGCCGATCAGCCGCTCGATGGCCATGCAGTAGGCGTGCTCGTTGCACATCATCGATACGTAGTCGAGACGATCCATGTACGGCAGCGACTGGATCCAGGTCTTGTTCTCCGCCAGCTTTTCGGTCGCACGGTGCAGCAATCCGATATGCGGGTCGGCGCGCTGGATGACTTCGCCATCCAATTCGAGCACAAGACGCAGCACGCCGTGCGCTGCCGGGTGCTGCGGTCCGAAGTTCAGCGTGTAGTTGCGAATCTCAGCCATGGACTATCTCGGCCTCCCCGCATTGCCAAAGGCATCTTCGCGCACGATCCGCGGCGTGACCTCACGCGGTTCGATGGTCACCGGCTGATAGACGACACGTCTCTGTTCCGGGTCGTAACGCATCTCGACGTTACCCGAGATCGGAAAGTCCTTGCGAAACGGATGACCGATAAAGCCGTAATCGGTCAGAATTCGACGCAGGTCGGAATGACCCGTAAATACAATGCCGAACAAGTCAAAAGCTTCGCGTTCGTACCAATTGGCATTCGGCCAGATTTCCGTCAGAGACGGCAGCACGGGGAATTCGTCATCGGCGGCAAATGTCCGCACGCGAAGGCGCCAGTTGTTCCGCAACGACAGCAGATGCGACACGACGGCAAAGCGCAGGCCGTTGCTCCCTACATTGGCCCAGGCGGAGTAGTCCAGACCGCAAAGATCGATCAGTTGCTCGAAACCCAGCGTTTCCTGGTCGCGAAGAATGCGCGCGACTTCGAGATGGTGATCCGGCTTGACGACCAGGGTCAGTTCACCCAGCGCCTCGGTCAGGCTCTGAATCCTGTCGCCCAGCGCCTCGCCAAGGGCGGATTTCAATGTTTCAAGTCGTGTCGACACTTGTTTTTTCTTTTCTCGTCCAGGCTTCAGCGGGCGATCGTATTGGTTCGCTTGATCTTGTTCTGCAACTGCACCAGTCCATAAAGCAAGGCCTCTGCGGTCGGCGGACATCCCGGAACATAGACATCAACCGGGACGATGCGATCACAACCGCGCACCACCGAATAGCTGTAGTGGTAGTAGCCGCCGCCATTTGCGCACGAACCCATGGACAGAACCCAGCGCGGTTCGGCCATCTGGTCATACACCTTGCGCAACGCCGGCGCCATCTTGTTGCACAGCGTTCCGGCCACGATCATCAGATCGGAGTGACGCGGACTGGGACGGAACACGATACCGAAACGGTCGAGGTCATAGCGTGCAGCACCCGCATGCATCATCTCCACCGCGCAACAGGCCAGACCGAACGTCATGGGCCAGAGCGAGCCGGTGCGGGTCCAGTTGACCAGTTTGTCGACCGACGTGGTCACGAAGCCCTGCTGCATCAGACCGTCATTGGCACCCAAGTGATATCTCCGGCTTCCCTATTCCCAATCCAGGGCGCCCTTCATCCACTCATAGATGAAGCCGACGACAAGGATCAACAGGAACAGCATCATGGACACAAAACCGAACAGACCGATCTCATTGAGAGCAACGGCCCACGGGAAAAGGAAGGCAATTTCCAAGTCGAACAGAATGAAGAGAATCGCGACAAGGTAATAGCGGACATCGAACTTCATCCGCGCGTCCTCGAAGGCCTCGAACCCGCACTCGTACGGCGACAGCTTTTCGCTGTCCGGGCGATTCATCCCCAGAAGGGTGGAGCAGACCCAACCGCCTATCGTGGGACCGACGCCTACTAACAAGGCGACAACGATGAATGCGAGGATGGGGAAGTAATTTTCCAGCATGGCTATTGCACGCCGAAGCGGACGCGATCACGGAGGCTTGCCTGCTCGAAGCAACTGCAGGCCACAGGCTGACTCCGTTTCACGATGGTGCATCCTTCCAATTGTCCCGGCTTCCTGACCAGAGCCTTGCGGCTCGCTCATACAACCATTTCCACTATTGGTGCCGACGGGGAGAGTCGAACTCCCACGGATTTCTCCACCGCCCCCTCAAGACGGCGTGTCTACCAATTTCACCACGTCGGCATGATCGGGCACGCAACGGACGAATCGCGAAACTGCAACGCGTATTCCTCCGTCAAAGCCCGCGTATTCTACTACTTTGGAACGTCGTTGGTCTTCGAATCGCTAGATTTTCCTGCTGCAGCGGGAATGCTTCCTGATTCGATTTTTGCGGCGCCCGTCTCCACAGGCGTCGTTGCCGGCAGCGTGGAAGACGCAGCCGGCGCATCCATCACGCCGCTTGCCGTGCGTGGCACATGTGTCGCAAGGTAGGTCAGTCCGAGGCTGGTGAGAAAGAAGATCACCGCCAGCAGCGAAGTCGCTCGCGAAAGGAAATTTGCGGAACCAGTAGAGCCAAACAGGCTGCCCGAAGAGCCGCTTCCGAATGCCGCGCCGACGTCAGCGCCCTTGCCGTGCTGGAGCAGCACGAGTCCGATGATGCCGATCGCCACAATCACGTGAACGGTGAG
>CANIIN010000089.1 GCA_947467405.1 Betaproteobacteria bacterium
CATGATTATTCAGAGTTCCTGACACGGAGTGCTGCATTCAGGCCGGACGCCACATGACCTGTTCTGTCGATCGATGATTCCGATATTGGAATCACCGTCCTGCCGCGCTCAGTCCGGGATTTGAACTGGATCCATGACGTGCAGCGATTAAATGTCCTCGTGGAAGCGAAAGCAGTTCCGACCGGCATGCTTGGCCGCGTACATGGCGAGGTCGGCGTTCTTCCACAGCGCTGATACATTGTTGCCGTCTTGCGGGTAAATGCATGCGCCAATGGTGACGCTGGTCGGGATCCGGGCGTCTTCGTACCGGACGGGTAGCGCATTGCCGGCGCGGACCTTTTCGAATACCTCGAGGCCGGCACGCTTGTTCGCCACCGGGAGTATCAGCGCGAACTCATCGCCGCCGATGCGCGCCACGGTGTCGGCTTCACGCAGGCAGTCGATGCTGCGACGCGCCACGGCCTGCAGCACCGCATCGCCGGCGAGGTGCCCATATTGGGTGTTGGCCGCTTTGAATTGATCGATATCCATGATCGCCACGGCCAGCGACTCCCTGCGCCGCGCGGCTTGTCGTATGGCCACCGTCAGGCGATCGATGAACAGGCTGCGGTTCGGGAGATCGGTGAGCGGATCGTGTGTCGCGGCGTGGGACAGATTGTCGATCAGTTGCAGGCGATCGGTGGCGTCGCGCATATGACATGCGCAATTCGTCAGCTTGCCACGATTGTCGAGCACCGGCCAGATCAGGCTCTCGGCGTGGAATTGTTCGCCGTTCTTGCGGCGGCTCAAAACGACCGCGCGATAGGGCGAAGGATCGACATGCCTGAAATCGCGGATGAGTTTGGCGACGTTCGTTTTCGAGTCGATGATCGAAAAATTCTGCCCCAACGCCTCGTTTCGCCCATAGCCGCTGAGTACCTCGAAGGCAGGATTGACGTATTTGATCATCCCCGTCGCATCCAGAATCGTCATGGCATCCGGGTTCTGATCGAGCCAGGGAGAAAGAAAAGAGTCGCCCCGGAACGATGACACCCGCGGGAGGAGGACCGGGGCCACGTGCTGATGCCCGGGACGACTGGAGCGTTTATCGACCATGGTCTCTTCAGTCGGCTGTCTGGTGGGGCGGCGCCGTCAGTGGAGCCGGACCACGCCGACCGTGCAGCCGATCGGTCGATTGCTGCGCCGGGAAATCGGCAAGACTGACAATGTCGAGGATGCGAATATGCCTGTGATCGACGGCGATGAGGTCGGCCTGCTGGAGTTTGCTCAGGATGCGGCTGACTGTCTCGATCGTGAGCCCGAGATAACTGCCGATGTCCTGGCGCGTCATGCGCAGGTGGAATTCCGACGGCGAGTAGCCAAGGTCGGCAAATCGCTCCGACAGATTGAGCAGATTGCGGGCGAGTCGATCACTTGCCGACATCGTTCCCAGGATAAGCATGGTGCCATGTTGACGGTTTATCTCGCGACTCATGAACTTGTGAAACTGACGTTGCAGTGGCAGCCCGTCATGGCCACCGTAGCTCAGGCGGGAGTAGGGGATCACGAATATCTCGCTATCCTCCAATGCCACCGCTGTGCAGATATGCGCGGCGCCTCCGATGGCTTCGAAGCCCATGACATCACCGGGCATGTCAAATCGAATGACCTGATGACGTCCGTCCGTCCGCATCTGAACCGTCTTGAAGCAGCCGATGTGGACCACATAAATGGAGGCGAATTTGTCGGTCACGCGATATAGCACTTCGCCGCGCTTCAGGTGGCGGCGGCCATATGATGCAGGTGCGTACATCCGGGCTTTATCGATTTTCCGGGGCTCGGCAAGCCTGCGGGACATCCTAGCTGGCGGAGCGCCACTGCCACGGGGTGGCAGTGGAATCATTTTGTTGTTGATGCTGATGCTGTGCATGGCGCCCCTCCCATTTTGTTCGGTCTTCTGTCATGCGGAAAACTCGAATCCGGACGACCTTTGCCTGTGGAAGAAGGCTAGCGCAATCAATTTTTCTGCAACATACCTAAAACGCCGGTAAGGTTCATACCTACTTGCAGGTAGTTCCCTTCCTGGCTCGAACAAGTTGGGGACGCGCAGACCAAGTCCTAAAATGAAGGCGTCGGTTGTCGAATTTCAATGGGAGGGCTGCCCCGCAAGTCCGCTCGTTCTTCAAATCAGCCACGGAATTTGCGGGTCCTGCTACGCAATGCGGGTGGGCAAGGTGGCCAATTCTTGAGAATGTCGTTCAATCCTGATCTTCCCGAATGAAAAAGGGCGCCGCAGCGCCCTTTTTCATTGGTAGAAGAGAACTTCAATCCGCCTTGACGTTGTACTGCTTCACGATCTTCGAATAGGTCGCGAGTTCGTCCTTGATCACCTGGGCGAACTGCTCCGGCGTGTTGGCCACCACGTCATAGGCGCTGGCCTGTGCCGAGGCCTGCGCTTTCGGCGTCTTCATGCCGAGGGCGAATTCGCGGTTCAGCCAGTCGACGCGGTCCTTGGGCGTGCCGGCCGGCGCGATGATGGCAAACCACGAGCCGCCGTCCAGGCCGGGATTGGTCTCGGCCAGCGCCGGCACATTGGGCAGTTGCGGTGCGCGGGCCTTCTGCGCGATGAACAGGCCCTTCAACCGGCCGGCGCGGATCAGCTCGCTCACCACGCCCACGGTCTGGCTGATGACATTGACCTCGCCGCTCATGGCGGCTGGAGCCAGCTGCGTGGAGGACTTGTACGGCACCTGCAGGAACTCGACACCGGTGGCCGACGCCATCTGCAGGATGTGGACCTTCGAACCGTCTCCCGATGTGCCGATGGTGACCGAACCCGGCTTGGCCTTGGCCAGCGCGATGAACTCGGCAAAGTTGTTGGCCGGGAAGTTGGGGTTGGCGGCGTAGACCAGGCCGTGCTTGGTCAACTGGATGACCGGCGCGAAATCCTTCACCGGGTCATAGGGCGGCGTGGCCATGATCAGCGGGCTGAGCGTGAGGGGCGCGGCATAGGTGAAGGCGATGGTGTAGCCGTCCGGATCGGCGCGCTTGAGCGAGGCCGGCGCCAGTGTACCCACCCCTCCCACGACGGGATTGATGATGAAGGTCTTGCCGGTGCGGGCCATCCAGTCTTCCTGAATGGCGCGCAGGATCGCGTCGTAGCTCGAGCCGGGTCCGAGCGAGCTGTTCAGCGTGATCGGCTTGCTCGGGTAGGCCTGGGCGGCGGCATGGCCGGACAGCAGTGCGCCGGCCGCCAGCGTGAGCCCGGTGGCCAGAACGGACAGGGTGGTGCGGATGCCATGCGTGCTTTGCTTCATGTGATGCTCCTTTTTCGGTAGACCGCGTTGTCGCGGGTGTTGGCGAATCTGCTTTAATTGTCCACGCTTTTCAGGGGCTCGACCACTGCATCCGGTGGACCACTGCCAGTGAATCCCCGGACGCCAATCACTCGGTATTCACTGAACAAGGGGGCAAGCCCACTTGTCTATCCCCCACGTCAGAGGGAAGCTTGTTCGGGTGTTTTCATTTTCAGGACTTGATCAGCGCTTCCCTAATCGATCTTGATGTTGTAGTCCTTCACGATCTTGGTGTAAACCGCGATTTCCTTCCTGATGATCTCCGCCATGTCATCCGGGCTGCCGGCCACGGTGTCGTAGGCCATCTGGTCGATCTGCGCCTGCACCCGCGGCGTCTTCACCGAGAGATTGAATTCGCGGTTCAGCCAGTCAATGCGATCACGCGGCGTGCCGGCCCGCGCCACGACGCCAAACCACGAAACGCCTTCCAGATCGGGGTAGGTTTCGGTGATGGACTGCACATTGGGCATCTTGGCCGAGCGATTGCGTGAGCCGATGAACAGTCCTTTGACCTTGCCTGACTTCAGCAGTTCCAAGGCGTCGCCGGGGGTCTGGATGGCGATATTGATTTCGCCGGCCAGCAGGCCCTGCATGAACGCCGCCGAACTCTTGTAGGGAACGCCAAGGAAGGTCACGCCGGTGGCCGACGAAATCTGCAGCATGTGCGCTTGCGAACCGCCGCCGGCGTAGCCCACGGTCACCTTGCCCGGATTGGCCCTGGCGAAGGCAATCAGTTCGGCAACGTTGTTGGGCTGGAACTGCGGGTTGGCCAGATACGTGAGGCCGTGGCGGGTCAGCATGGTGACGGGCGCGAGATCCTTGATGGGGTCGTACGGCGGCGTCTTCATGCTCTGCGGCGTGAGCGTGAGTGGTGCGGCGAATATCAGCGCCACGGTCTGGCCATCGGCCGGGCTGCGCAGCAGCGAAGCGGGGGCCAGGGTGCCGAGTCCGCCGGGCATGGGGTTGACGATCAGCGTTGCACCGGTGCGGGCCTGCCAGTCTTCGGCCACGGTGCGCAGGAGAATCTCGTAACTCGCTCCAGCCGCGACCGACGAATGGATGGTGATGGGCCGCGAAGGAAAGGTTTGCGCCAGGGCCGGGGCTGACGGGGCGGCCAGGGCCACCAGGGCCGCTGCGGCAATGGCCCGGATTGCGACAGTGTGTCGTGCTGATTTGATCATGTGTGGCCTCCTTGGGTATTGATGTACTGACTCTGGCAATGCCTGAGCCTGAGTCGGCGGTTTCTTCTCGTTGTGATGGCCCGTCATAGCGTTCTCGGGACCAACGGGTTTGCCGTCACGGGGTGGTACCATGCGCGCCTTGTGAATTCAGACAATCCATCTCAGCCCCGCAAAGCGCCGCAGTCCCGGGATACGCCGCCGCGGCATGATAGCAGGGGGCAATCCACCCAGCACGGTCAGCAACGCCGCTCGCCGGGCGGACCTCAGCAGGGATCGCGCCGCCAGGAGCCGCGCGGCTTCTCGCCGGAAGTGATCGAGACGCGCCGCCTGAACCTGCCGCGCCCGAGCTTCCCGCCCGACCTGCCGGTCACCGGCCGGCGCGAAGAGATCGCCAAGGCCATTGCGGAACACCAGGTCGTGATCGTGTGCGGCGAGACCGGCTCGGGCAAGACCACGCAGTTGCCGAAAATCTGCCTGGAGCTCGGGCGTGGCGTCACCGGCCTGATCGGCCATACCCAGCCGCGTCGCTTGGCCGCACGGTCGACGGCCGCGCGCGTGGCGCAGGAACTGCAGACCGAACTCGGCGCGGTGGTCGGCTACAAGATCCGCTTCACCGACCGCGTCAGCCCGCAGACCTACGTCAAGCTGATGACCGACGGCATCCTGCTCGCGGAAACGCAGGGCGACCCGCAACTGCGCCAGTACGACACGCTCATCATCGACGAGGCGCACGAGCGCAGCCTGAACATCGACTTCCTGCTCGGCTACGTGAAGCAGTTGTTGCCCAAGCGCCCGGACCTGAAGCTCATCATCACCTCGGCCACCATCGATGCCGAGCGCTTCGCCAAACACTTCGCCGATGCAGACGGCAAGCTGGCGCCGGTGATCGAAGTGTCCGGGCGCCTGTACCCGGTGGAAGTGCGCTACAAGCCCATCGAGAAGAACGAAGACGGCGACTATGACCTGGAGCAGGGCATCATCGACGCGGTCGATGACCTGGCGCGCATCGGCTCCGGCGACGTGCTGATCTTCCTGCCCGGCGAGCGTGAAATCCGTGACGCCGCCGAGGCGCTGAGGAAGCACCATCCGCCGCACACCGAAATCCTGCCGCTGTTCTCGCGTTTGTCTGCCGCGGAGCAGGATCGCGTCTTCAAGCTGCACAACACGCGCCGCATCGTGCTGGCCACCAACGTCGCCGAGACCTCGCTGACGGTGCCGGGCATCCGCTACGTGATCGACACCGGCGTGGCGCGCGTCAAGCGCTACAGCTATCGCAACAAGGTCGAGCAGTTGAAGGTGGAGTCGATTTCGCAGGCCGCCGCCAAGCAGCGTTCCGGCCGCTGCGGCCGCGTGGCCAGCGGCGTCTGCATCCGTTTATACGACGAACAGGATTTCGCCAAGCGTTCCGAGTTCACCGACCCCGAGGTACTGAGGTCGTCGCTGGCCAGCGTAATCCTGCGCATGAAGTCGCTGCATCTGGGCGAGGTGGAGGACTACCCGTTCATCGACGCGCCGCCGCCCAAGGCCATTGCCGACGGTTACGCGCTGCTCACCGAACTGGGCGCGCTGGACGAGTTCAAGCAGCTCACCGACATCGGCCGCCAGCTGGGGCGCCTGCCGCTCGACCCGCGCGTGGGACGCATGGTGCTGGCGGCGAAGGAAGAGGGCTGCCTGGCCGAAGTGCTGGTCATCGCCGCGGCGCTGGCGGTGCAGGATCCGCGCGACCGGCCCATGGAGCGGGCGTCGGCTGCCGACGAGGCGCACAAGAAATTCAAGGACGAGAAATCCGATTTCTTCGCCTACCTGCGCATGTGGAAGTTCCACGAGGAACTGCTCGACCACAAGAAGTCCAACAAGAAGCTGCACCAGACCTGCCGCGACAACTTCCTGTCGCCCAACCGCCTGCGCGAGTGGCGCGACATTCATTCGCAGATCAAGGAAATGATCGCCGAGCTGGGGTGGAAGGTCGGCGACATCAATCCTGAGCCCCACAAGAACTTCATGGCCATCCACCGCGCCCTGCTGGCCGGATTGCTCGGCAACGTCGGCATGAAGACCGAGGAGGGCAACTACCTCGGCGCGCGCGGCATCAAGTTCTGGGTGCATCCCGGTTCCGGCGTGGGCAAGAAGGCCGGCAAGTGGGTGATGGCCGCGGAGATGACCGAGACCACGCGCCTGTATGCGCGCGGCGTGGCCAACATCGAGCCGGAGTGGATCGAACAGGTCGGCGCGCACCTGGTGAAGCGCAGCCAGGCCGACCCGCACTGGGAGAAGAAGCCTGCGCACGTCGCCGCCATGGAGCGCGCCACGCTGTACGGCCTGCCGCTGTACACCAACCGGCGCATGCATTACGGCCCGCTCGACCCGGAAGGCTCGCGGCAGATCTTCATCCGCAGCGCGCTGGTGGACGGCGAGTGGGACACCAAGTCGGCGTTCTTCGTGCACAACCAGAATCTGCGTGACGAGATCGAGCGCCTGGAGCACAAGTCGCGCCGCCCCGATGTGCTGGTGGACGACGAACTGATCTACGCCTTCTACGACGCGCTGGTGCCCGCGGGCATCCACAATGGCGCGGCCTTCGACCACTGGCGGCGCGAGGCCGAAGCAAAAGACTCGAAGCTGCTGTTCCTGAAGCGCGCCGACCTGATGCGCCACGAGGCCGCGGGCATCACCACCGCGCAGTTCCCGCACAGCATGGACATGGCCGGCCGCACCTTCGCGCTGGACTACCACCACGAGCCGGGCAGCCCGCGCGACGGCGTGACGCTGACCGTGCCGCTGGTGGCGCTGAATCAGGTGAGTGCAACGATGTGCGACTGGCTGGTGCCGGGACTGCGCCGCGAGAAATCCATGGGCCTGGCCAAGGCGCTGCCGCAACGCCTGCGCCACAAGCTGGGGCCTGCGCCGGAATTCGCCGAGGCGTTCCTGGCCGAGAAACCTGACCTGACCATCACCATGGCCGACGCCATTGCGCGCTGGGCGCGGCGCGAATTCAACCTCGACATCCCGCGCGACGGCTTCCAGCCTGAGCGGCTGCCGGCGCATCTGTCCATGAACTTCCGCGTGGTGGATGAGCACGGCAGGCAGTTGGGCGCCGGGCGCAACCTCGCACAACTGCGCGCCGAACTGGGCGACGTGGCGGGGGAGAAGTTCGCGGATGTGGTGGCTAAAGCCGCGGATCACAACGAGTCCATCGAGGCGGCGGGGGAGTCCACTACCGAGTGGACCTTCGGCGAACTGGCCGAAGTCATGGAGATCAAGCATGGCTCGCAGACGCTGATCGGCTTTCCGGCCATCGTCGACGAGGGCAAGTCGGTGCGCCTGGAAGTCTTCGACGCCGAAGACCGCGCCCGCGCCGCGCATCACGCCGGCCTGCGCCGCCTGTTCATGCTGCAACTGAAGGAGCAGGCCAAGTTCGTCGAGAAAGCCCTGCCCAATTTCAATTCGCTGGCCATGCTGTATTCGACGCTGTTTGAAAAGACCAATGACAGCGCCGAACTGCGCGCGCAGATGCTGGAAGCGAGCTTCGACCGCGCCTGCATGCTGGACCCGCTGCCGCGGGACGAGGCATCCTTCATCAAGCGCCGCGACGAGGGCCGCGCACGCGTCAACCTCATCGCGCAGGAAATCGCGCGGCTGGTCAGCACGCTTCTCACCGAATACCAGACCCTGTCGAAGAAAATCCGCGACGTGCAGCGCGCCTACCCGGACGTGGTGAAGGACATTCAGGAACAGATGGCGCGCCTGCTGCCCAAGGGCTTCATCGCCGACACGCCGTTCGCGCGCCTCACGCACTTCTCGCGCTACATCAAGGCGGCGTCGCTGCGCATCGACAAGCTGCGCATCGA
>CANIIN010000090.1 GCA_947467405.1 Betaproteobacteria bacterium
ATTTCATGGGCATCACGATCGGGCCGCTCATCGCGGGTTACATGGCGGAGTTCTGGGGCTGGCGTTCGCCGTTCTACGTGATCGGCGTGCTGTACGTGGTGATCACCTTCGTGTTCTGGCACGAGCTGCGCAGCAACGCGATGACGCGTTCTTTCACTGCGTCGACGCTCACGCTGCTGCAGGCGTTTCAAGCCATGTTCAAGCTGGTGCACGTTCGCAAGGTGCGGGTGATCCTGCGCGCGGTGATGGCCAATGGCGCCTTCATGTTCGCGCCGGTGTCGTTCATCCCGCTGCATGGCCAGTTGCACCTGGGCATGGGGACCGGGGAGTCGACGCAGGTGCTCATCGCCTATGCTCTGGGCGGCATCACCTTCGCGCTGGGGTCGGGCTACTTCGTGCGCCGACTCGGCGAGCGCGGCCTGCTGCTGGCCGGCAGCGTCTGCCTCATCGTCGGATGGTGGACCATGCTGATGCTGCATAGTCCGGTGCTGGGCATGACCGCCATGTTCGTGGCCGGCGTGGGCACGTTCGCCATCCAGAACGTGGCGCAGGTGCATGGCACGCAGATGGCGCCGGAAGCGCGCGGCGCGGCCATGGCGTTGTTTGCCTGCTGCCTGTTCGTGGTGCAATCGCTGGCAGTCGGCCTGTGGGGAACGGTGGTCGACCACTTCGGAACGACGCCCGTCTTTGTCATCTGCTCGACCTCTGCCGCTTGCATGACGCTGCTGTTCCGGCACAATATCCGCACGCATGAAGCCTGAGCCAGGGGAACGACATGAGTGACAACAACCATCTGGACCGCAACGACGCGGGCCACAATGAAGCGCTTCGCAACGAGCCCGCCGCGCAACAACGATCCTTCTTCGCGGAGCGCCTGTCGGCAGGACTGCTGGCCGCGGCTTTCGCGGCACTGGGCTGGCTGACGCTTTGGCAGGGAGGGATGGCGTTGAAAGGCTGGAGCGGATTCATCAGCTTTGTCGATGGCCGGCCGGGCCGCGCAGTGGCGGCGCTGTGTTTCTGTGCGGCGGCTGTGGGCCTGCTGTTTTTTTTGCGCAGTTTCAAGCCTGGCAGGCTGGTGAACACGCTGGCGTTGGCAGTGCTGCTGATCCCGCCCCTGTTTTTCATGATGGCTCGTCACTGAGTCGGCGCGCGTCGCGTGCCTGGGCCGATCGAGGCGCTGCGCCACGCGTGAGGTGGTGCATGCGGGTCGTGTGAGGCGTCGCGGTGTCCGTGGCAGAATGGCGTATCCGCGCATCACGGACTTTCACGAGACCTCATCGGGCGACCATGAAAGAATTCCTCTATTCCGTAGACAGTGCCGCGATCGGCGTCGCACTGCTGGTTTCCATGGGCGTGGTAATCGAGCTCGGTTATCGCATCGGTCTGCGCAAGAATCGCTCCGCGAACGAGGCGTTCCGCTCGCACGTGAACACCATGGCGGCGTCGCTGCTGGGCATCCTGGCGCTGTTGCTGGGCTTCACGCTGTCCCTGGCACTGCAGCGCTTCGACAGTCGCAGCGACGCGGTGGTGGACGAGGCCAACGCCATCGGCACGGCCTACCTGCGCGCGCAGATGCTGCCCGAGTCGGTTCGCGAGCACAGCCGCAATCTGCTGCGTGATTACACCGATCAGCGCGTCGAGGCGGGTTCCATGGCCAAGCTCAATGAGGCCGCCGGCGCGGCGCTGACCGCGAAGTCCGCCCGCACCCAGACCGAACTGTGGGACCAGGCGCGCCGCTCGGTCACGGTCGATCCGAACCCGGCCACCTCCGGCCTGTTCGTGCAGGCGCTGAACGACGTGTTCGACCAGTTTGGCAAGCGCGACGCGTCGCTCAACCGGCACGTGCCGGAACTGGTGCTGATGCTGCTCTATGCCACCTTCCTGCTGGCCGGCGCGACCATCGGCTATTCGTCCGGCGTGGCCGTGCACCGCCCCTCATTCGTCACCTACATCATGGCGGCGCTGATCCTGGCGGTGGTGTTCCTGATCCTCGACCTCGATCGTCCGCGCCGCGGCCTGATCCAGGTCAGCCAGGAGCCCATGACGTCGCTGCAGGTTTCCATGAAGGCCGACGCGGCGCAGCCGCCGCGGCAGTAGGTGCCCGGAGGCCTGTCGTTTGCGCACGGCAATGCCTTGTAGATGTCCATCTGGCGGGGTTCTTCAAGGGTTTTCAGAATGGATGGCAGTGCCACGCCGGCCACGCGCCGTCGTCCAGCGCCAAGCAGTGTGCAGATGAAACCCTTTAGACTGCCGGCATGACCGACTCCACTCGCGCTTCCAGATACTCACCGACGGCCACGCACTGGGGCGCCTATCGCGCCGAGGTGCGAGATGGCCGCGTGGTGACGCTGCATCCGTTCGCCGCTGATCGCGACCCGTCGCCCATCGGCGCCGGCATGGCGCAGGCGCTGACCGATGCGGTGCGCATTCCGCGGCCGATGATCCGCCAAGGCTGGCTGAAGCACGGGCCGCGCCGCCACGCCAATGCGCGCGGCGCAGAGCCTTTCGTGGCGGTGCCGTGGGACGAGGCGCTCGAGATGGTGGCCGGTGAACTGCGTCGCGTGAAGGACGCGCACGGCAATGCCGCGATCTTCGCCGGCTCGTATGGTTGGGCCAGCGCCGGGCGCTTTCATCACGCGCCCAGCCAGTTGCGGCGCTTCATGAACCTGTTCGGCGGTCACGCCTATTCGGTGAACACGTACTCGACGGCGGCAGCGGAAGTGATCGTGCCGCATGTGCTGGGCGACTTCTGGTCCATGACCGAGCAGATGACGACGTGGGACATCATCGCGGCCAATACCAAACTGATGGTGATGTTCGGTGGCGCATCGCTGAAGAACGGGCAGGTGCATCCGGGCGGATTCGGGCGCCACGTGGTGCGCGAGTCGCTCCAGGCCTGCAAGGCGGCTGGCGTGCGCTTCGTGTCGATCAGTGCGGTGCGCGACGATGCGCCGGATTTTCTGGATGCGCAATGGATCGCGCCGCGACCGGCCACCGACACGGCCATCATCCTGGCCCTCGCCCATTGCGTGCTGGTGGCCGGGCATGCCGACGAGAAATTCCTCGCCAGTCATTGCGTCGGCTGGGACCAATTCCGCGCCTACCTGCTGGGCGAGGAAGACGGCATCGTCAAGGATGCCGACTGGGCGGCGCGCATCGCCGACATCGATGCGGCCGTGATACGCGACCTCGCCGCCGACATGGTTCGGCAGCGCACGTTGGTCACGCTGTCGTGGTCCATGCAACGCGCCGATCATGGCGAGCAGCCGTACTGGGCGGCCATTGCGCTGGCGGCCATGCTGGGGCAGATCGGCCTGCCGGGTGGCGGCATCGGCTTCGGCTACGGCGCGGCCAACGGCATCGGCGCCAATGGCTCGCGCATTCACCCGCCGTCGCTGCCGGCGCCGATGAACGCGGTGAAGGCCTTCATTCCCGTGGCGCGCATCACCGAGATGCTGGAGAACCCCGGCGCGCCGTTCGATTACAACGGCCTTCGCATGAACTATCCGGATGCGCGCATCGTGTACTGGTGCGGCGGCAACCCGTTTCATCATCATCAGGACATCGGCCGGCTGGCGCGCGCCTGGCAGGCACCCGAGACCATCATCGTGCACGAGGCGTGGTGGAACGCCACGGCGCGCCGCGCCGACATCGTGCTGCCGGTGACCACCACGCTGGAGCGCGAGGACATCAGTGGTTCGCCGCAGGATCATTTTGCGCTGGCCATGCATCGTGCCGTCGCGCCGTTCGGCGAATCGCGCAGTGATCACCATATCTTTGCCGGCATTGCCGAGCGGCTCGGCTACGGCGCGACCTTCACCGAAGGGCGCAACGAACGCGCCTGGCTGGAATTCCTGTATGCGCGCTGGGCCGAGCGCGCGGCCAAGGCCGGCACCGCCTTGCCGGACTTCGCCACCTTCTGGGAAGCGGGCTTTGCGGAGTTTCCGGCCAGGAAGAACGTGCAGGTCTTCCTGCAGGGGTTTCGCGATGACCCGGTGGCGAACAGGCTGTCCACGCCGAGCGGGCGCATCGAGATCTATTCGGAGCGCATTGCCTCGTTCGGCTATGACGATTGTCCGGGACACGCGGCGTGGATGGAGCCGGTGGAATGGCTGGGTGCGATGAAGGTGGTGGCGGATCCGGCCGCTGGAACGCAGTCGTCCGCCGGTTGGCTGCATCTGCTCACCAACCAGCCACGTACCCGCCTGCACAGTCAGTACGACAACGGCGGGGCCAGCCAGGCGAGCAAGATCAAGGGGCGTGAACCGCTGTGGCTGCATCCGGCCGATGCGCAAAAACGCGGCGTGAAGGACGGCGACGTGGTGCGGCTCTTCAACGAACGCGGCGCGTGCCTGGCCGGCGCCATCGTCACCGAACAGATGCGGCCGGGCGTGGTGCAACTGGCCACGGGCGCGTGGTTCGACCCGCTGTCGTCTGCTGATGCCGCAGCATTCTGCGTGCACGGCAACCCGAACGTGCTGACGCGCGATGCCGGCACGTCAAAGCTCGCGCAGGGGCCGAGCGCGCAGACCTGCCTGGTGCAACTGGAAGTGTGGACGGGCGAACTGCCGCCGATTACCGTGTTCACGCCGCCAACCGTCGTCGAGCGTGCGGACCATTCCTGATGTCGGCTTGAAGCCGGCATTCATGCGTCAAACCGAGGTCAAATTGAGTGAGGATAGAAGATGAGCGATGTCGTGAAATTCGAACGCGTGCAGCCGCATGTGGCGCTGGTGACCCTGAACCGTCCCGAGGCGCGCAATGCCATCAGCACCGAACTGGCGCTGGCTTTTGCGAAGGTCTATAACGAGACCGAGTCCGATCCGGATATCTGGGTGACCATCCTCACCGGCGCCGGCGGCCAGGCGTTCTGTGCCGGCGCCGACCTGAAGGAGATCGCCTCGGTCGGCATGCAGAGCCTGATCGATGCCTGCACCCAAGGATTCGATCGCTTCATCCGCAAGCAGCACGCCAAGCCCTGGATCGCCGCAGTGAACGGCTTTGCCATGGGCGGCGGCACCGAATTCGCGCTGGGCTGCGACATGATCGTGGCCGGCGAGGGCGCCCACTTCGGCGTGCCGGAAGTCAAACGCGGCATCATGGCGCTGGGCGGCGGCATCATCGGCCTGCCGCGCGTGATTCCGCGCAACGTGGCGCTGGAATACATCGCCACCGGCGCCGCGATGCCGGCCAAGCGCGCCTATGAACTGGGATTGGCCAATCGCGTGGTGCCGGCCGATCAGGTCATACCCGAAGCGATCAAGCTGGCGGAAGCGATCTGCGAGAACTCGCCCTACTGCGTGCGCGAGAGCCTGAAGATTGCCCGCATGGTGCCGGACAAGACTTCAGAAGAACTGTGGGCGATCAACGTCACGGCCACCACGGCGCTGATGAAGAGCGAGGATTTTCGCGAAGGACCGCGCGCTTTTGCGGAGAAGCGCAAGCCAAACTGGACCGGGCACTAGATTGGGTGGATACCGGGCGCCGTTGGCTGCGCCCGGGGTGATTCAACGCAGCTTGATGCCGCGCGCCATCACCGTTTCGACCTGTCCGGCCATGGTGGTGAACTCCTTGCGCACGTCATCCGGCGTGGAGTTGTAGGTCTTCAATCCCAGCGAGGCGAGGCGCTCGCGCACTTCCGGTGTGCGCACGAATTCCAGCATCTCGGTGTTGATGAAATTCACCAGCGGCGCGGACATGCCGCCCGGCCCGATCAGCGCAAACCAGAAGCGCGCCTCGTAGTCGCCGGCAGCGGGAGCGCTCTCGAAGGTGGTGGGCACGTCGGGCAGCAGCGGATGGCGCTGCTTCTCGGTGTAGGCGAGGATGCGCACTCTGCCCTGCGTGGCGAGCTGGAACACGTCCTGCGGGGCGGAGGTATAGAACTGCACTTCGTTGGTCATCACCGCCTGGATGGTCGCCGGCCCGCCCTTGTAGGGGATGCGCTCCAGCGAGATGCCGAGGCGATTGAACAGGTCTTCGGTCTGGAAGCTGGGGCTGGAGTTGTTGCCCTGATTCAGTTTGCCGGGATTGGCCTTCACGTAAGCCACGAACTCGGCGAGGTTCTTCGCCGGCACGGCCGGGTTGGTGATGATCGCAAAGCCGCTGCCCGCCATCAGGCCCAGGTGCGAGAAATCACGGATGGGATGCCAGGGCCACGCCGGATTGAGCAGATGCTCGTAGGTCATGTTGATGGAGCACAGGAGCAGGGTGTGGCCGTCGGGCGGCGACTTGGTGAGCACGTCGACACCGATCTGGGTGTTCGCGCCGGGGCGGTTTTCGACCACCATGGGCTGCTTCCAGCGCCGTTCGCTGAACGCCGAGATCAGCCGCGCCAGCACGTCGGTCGCCCCGGCCGGCGGGAACGGCACGATCAGCCGCGTGGGACGGGCGGGGAAGTCGGCGGGTTTGGCTTGCGCCAGCACCGACTGCGACACCACTGCCGCCAAGGCAAAAAGTACGACGCGCAGGACGACACGCGCAGCAGACTGCAGCGAAGCAGCTTCTATCGATGCAAAGCGCAACATGGTTTCCTCCTCCTTGTGGCAACGCGGATCCGGTCCTGTCCTCTGCGGGGACGTTCGGACCGGGCGATATGTCCATCGGCACAGCAACCACGCCGCGTACTCTACTGGAGCTTGCCCGGCGTTGCATCGCCGGGCAGCGTGCCGCAGCCGATCAGGACTTGCCGCCGGCCAGCCGTTGGTTCTGCGGGAACATGGCGCGACGCGCTTCGTCATCCATTTCGGCCTTGAAGGCGTGCCGCGTTCTCAGCGCTTCGATGCGTTGCGCGGCGGGGCGCGCATTGATCTCGTCCACGAAGCGTTTCAGGTTCGGCAGGCGTGTCCAGACGTCGTTGCCCAGCACGACATTCACGATGCGCGCCCAGCCCCATACCGCCATGTCCACCAGCGTGTAGGTGTCGCCCAGCATGTAGCGGTGTTTCGCCAACTGCTGTTCGATGATGTTCCAGTGGCGCCATGCCTCGAAGTCGTAGCGATTGACGGCGTATTCCTTCGGCTCGGGCGCGAACAGCTTGAAATGCACGTACTGGCCCGAGTACGGACCGATGCCGGTGGCGACGAACATCAGCCAGGAATGCATCGCGCCGCGCGCCGCCGGCGTATTGGCGGGGAGAAACTGCCCGGTCTTCTCGGCCAGATAGAGCAGGATGGCATTGCTGTCGAATAGGGTCGCATCGCCGTCGGTGAGTGAGGGCGCCTTGGCGTTCGGATTGATGGCCAGGTAGGCCGGCAGGTGCTGCTCGCCCTTGCGCGTGTCGACGGGAACCGGTTCGTACGGTAGCCCGCATTCTTCCAGATACAGCGCCACCTTCATGGGGTTGGGGCCGGTGTTGTAGTAGAACTTGATCATTGGTCTGCTCCTGTTTGCGGGTCCAGCACCACGACGGGAATCTCGCGCGTCGTCTTGACCTGATATTCCCCGTAGGGAGGGTAGTGTCGCACCATGAAGTCCCACAGTCGCTGTCTTTCGGCGCCGGTGGCGGTGCGTGCGATGGCGTCGAACTTCTTTCGGCCGACCTGCACCTGTACGCGGGGATCAGCCAGTACGTTCAGGTACCAGCCCGGGTGCACGTCGGCGCCGCCCTTGGAGGCGATGATGATGTGGCGGCCTTCGGTTTCGCCGTAATAGAGCGGCATGATGTAGCGCTCGCCCGACTGCCGGCCGGTGACCGTGAGCAGCAGCGCCGGGACTGCGCCGTACTGCGGGGCGACGGCGGATGGCCAGTGGTGGCCTTCGGCGCCATCCGTGGCCAGGTAACGGGCAAGGTGCTCGCGGGCCCAGTCGCTGAGGTGGGGGGCGGGTTTGGGGGAGGTCATGGGTGGTGTCCGGAGCGGGCGTGATGGGGTGGGGCATCTTAGCAGCGCGGGAGGATGCGCACGCGATCGGGGGAAGATGCCCGTAGATGCCCAATCCACGGGCATCTGCAAGCACTTGGCCTTTGGGTATAGTTGGCATGCGCGTTTAGTGGCGACAAGATCCGACTCCGTCATTCCCGCGGAAGCGGGAATCCAGTGTCTTTGAGTTTGTTCTTTGTTGAAGTGCTGTCTTTCGCCTGTTGGCGCTGATTTCGCCGCCGCGTCGTTGTCCTCGCTCGCTATAGAATGTCGCGGTGGCGGTTGATTTGACCATTCGCTGCACTCACGGAGGAGTTCTCGGCATGCTCACGCTCTATGGTGGTTCCAGTCCCAATGTCCGCAAGGTGTCGATCCTGCTCGAGGAACTGGAGTTGGCGCACGATTACAAGATGGTCTATGTGTGGAAGGGCGAGAACTACACGCCAGCGTTCGAACGCATGAATCCGGTGAAGAAGATTCCGGTGC
>CANIIN010000091.1 GCA_947467405.1 Betaproteobacteria bacterium
CCAGGAACGAATCTTCTCTGGCGAGGCGATACCGATCTTGATGGCGTCGAACTCTTCTTCCTGAGTGACCTGCTTGAACAAATCGAGCAGTGCTTTCATCTGTCACTCCGGTTAGGCGTTAGCTGCAATTGTTTCAATGTCTTCCAAATCCCGACGACTGCCAGTCGCTTAGCGGCGCTCAAGATCGATATCTATGCCTAGCGAACGAATTTCCTTCACCAGCACGTTGAAGGATTCCGGCATGCCGGCATCGATCTTGTGGTCGCCCTTGACGATGTTTTCGTACACCTTGGTACGGCCGGCGATGTCGTCCGATTTGACGGTGAGCATCTCCTGCAGGGTGTACGCCGCACCGTAGGCTTCCAGTGCCCAGACTTCCATTTCGCCGAAACGCTGTCCGCCGAACTGCGCCTTGCCGCCCAGAGGTTGCTGCGTGACCAGACTGTACGGCCCGGTAGAACGCGCGTGCATCTTGTCGTCGACCAGGTGATGCAGTTTCAGCATGTGCATATAACCGACGGTGACCGGACGATCGAAGGCTTCGCCGCTGCGGCCGTCATGCAATGCCACCTGGGTCTTCCCTTCGTTGAAGCCGAGCAGACGCGTGCGCGGATCCTCATCCGGAAAGGCAATATCCAGCATCATCTTGATTTCGGCTTCAGTCGCGCCGTCGAACACGGGCGTCGCGAACGGGACTCCATCGCGCAGATTTCGCGCCATGGCGACGATCTCGTCGTCAGTCAACGATCCGATGTTTTCCTGCTTGCCAGTTTCGTTGTAGATGCGCGTCAGCAACTTGCGCAGATCGGCAACCTTTGCTTGACGATCAAGCAGTTCGCCGATTCGCAGGCCAATCCCTTTTGCCGCCCAACCGAGGTGCGTCTCGAGAATCTGGCCGACGTTCATCCGCGACGGAACGCCGAGCGGATTCAACACGATATCCATCGGCGTGCCATCAGCCATGTAAGGCATGTCCTCGATCGGCACGATCTTGGAGATGACGCCCTTGTTGCCGTGACGTCCTGCCATCTTGTCGCCAGGCTGCAGACGGCGCTTCACGGCAACGTAGACCTTGACCATCTTCTGAACGCCCGGCGGCAATTCGTCGCCCTGAGTCAGCTTCTTCTTCTTCGCTTCGAACGCCACGTCGAATTCCTCACGCATGCGCGTCAGGCCTTCCTTCAGCTGCTCGAGTTGAACCTGGGTTTCTTCGGCGGCCAAGCTGATGTCGAACCAATCGTAATGCTCGAGCTCGTCCAGGTAAGCCTTGGTGATCTTGGTTCCCTTGGCCAGCTTCTTCGGACCACGATTGGCGGTCTTGCCCGTCAGCAGACGCTCGATACGCTCGAACGTATCGCCTTCGACGATGCGCATCTGATCCGCGAGGTCCTTCTTGTAGCGCTTGAGTTCGTCGTCGATGATGTTCTGAGCGCGCTTGTCGCGCTCGATGCCTTCACGAGTAAAGACCTGAACATCGATGACGGTTCCGGCTATGCCTGAAGGCACGCGCAGGGACGTATCCTTCACGTCGGACGCCTTCTCGCCGAAAATGGCGCGAAGCAGCTTCTCTTCGGGCGTGAGTTGGGTTTCGCCTTTCGGCGTGACCTTGCCTACCAGCACGTCACCGGCTTCCACTTCAGCACCGATGTAAACGATGCCGGCCTCGTCCAGGCGGGACAGTTGTCCCTCGGAGAGGTTGGATATGTCGCGAGTGATTTCCTCAGGCCCAAGCTTCGTGTCGCGGGCCACGACCGTCAGTTCCTCGATGTGAATCGAGGTGTAACGATCTTCGGCAACGACGCGCTCCGAAATCAGGATCGAGTCTTCGTAGTTGTAACCGTTCCACGGCATGAACGCGACCATCATGTTCTGACCGAGCGCGAGCTCGCCGGAATCGGTGGATGCACCATCCGCCACCACATCACCCTTGGCAATACGCTCGCCAGGACGAACCAGCGGACGCTGGTTGATGTTGGTGTTCTGGTTGGAACGCGTGTACTTGGTCAGGTTGTAGATATCCACGCCCGCTTCGCCAGCCACCGTTTCGTCGTCGTTGACCCGCACCACCACACGGCTCGCATCAACATAGTCGACGAGGCCACCACGAAGGGCCTGAACGGCAGTGCCCGAGTCGACCGCAACGGTGCGCTCGATGCCGGTGCCGACCAACGCCTTTTCCGGGCGCAGGCAGGGAACGGCCTGACGCTGCATGTTCGATCCCATCAGGGCCCGGTTCGCATCGTCGTGCTCAAGGAACGGGATCAGGGATGCAGCCACGGAAACGATCTGCGCGGGCGCAACGTCCATGTATTGCACTTCATCCGGCGACTTCAGCTCGAATTCGTTCTTGTAGCGGCAGGACACCAGCAGATCCTGCAGACGGCTGTTCTTGTCCAGCTGCGCGTTCGCCTGGGCGATCACGAAGTTGCCTTCCTCGATGGCCGACAGGAAATCGATCTCGTTGGTGACCTTGCCGTCCATCACTTTGCGATACGGCGTCTCGAGGAAACCGTAGCTGTTGGTACGCGCATAGAGAGCCAGCGAATTGATCAGGCCGATGTTCGGACCTTCAGGCGTCTCGATCGGGCAGACCCGGCCGTAATGCGTCGGGTGAACGTCACGCACCTCGAAGCCGGCGCGCTCACGTGTCAAACCGCCCGGTCCAAGAGCCGATACACGGCGCTTGTGGGTGATCTCCGACAGCGGGTTGGTCTGGTCCATGAACTGCGAGAGTTGCGATGAACCGAAGAATTCCTTGATGGCTGCCGAAATCGGTTTGGCATTGATCAGGTCATGCGGCATCAGGTTGTCGCTCTCGGCCTGCGAGAGACGCTCTTTCACGGCACGCTCGACGCGCACCAGGCCGGCACGGAACTGGTTCTCCGCCAGTTCGCCAACCGAACGCACGCGACGGTTTCCGAGGTGATCGATATCGTCGATCTCGCCGCGACCATTGCGCAACTCAACCAAAATTCCGACAACGGCAAGGACGTCGTCATTACGCAGCGTGCCCTGCTCTTCAATGTCACGCGGGCCGACCCGGCCGTAGAACGCACGCAGCCAGGGCGGCGTACGGTCATCCATCTTGGAAGGATAGGCGCGGCGATTGAATTTCATCCGGCCGACCGACGACAGGTCGTAACGATCTTCGTTGTAGAAAAGTCCGTTGAACAGCGTTTCGACCGCATCTTCGGTCGGTGGCTCGCCGGGACGCATCATGCGATAGATTGCGACACGCGCCGCCGTCTGATCTGCTGTCTCATCGATGCGCAGGGTCTGCGAAATGTAACCGCCGTGGTCCAGATCGTTGATGTAGATGGTGCGGATCGATTCCACGCCAGCTTCGCGAAGCTTGCCAAGCAGGGTTTCGGTGATCTCCTCGTTGGGACTGGCGACAATCTCGCCGGTTTCCTTGTCGACCACGGCGTGCGCCAGTGTGCGGCCGAGCAGAAACTCGTCCGGCACATTCATGCGCTTGACGCCGGCGGCCTCGAGGTCGCGGGTGTGCTTGACGGTGATGCGCTTGTCCTTGGCGATAATGACCTTGCCGGACTTGTCCATGAAGTCGAAGCGAGCGACTTCGCCACGCAGTCGATCCGGGACCAGTTCGAACTGGGTCGCGCCACCAGTCAGCTGGAACATATCCGAGTCATAGAACGCGCCCAGAATCTGCTCCGGCGTCATGCCGATAGCCTTGAGCAGAATCGTCACAGGCATCTTGCGGCGACGGTCGACGCGGAAGTACAGGAAGTCCTTCGGGTCGAATTCGAAGTCAAGCCAGGAACCGCGATACGGAATGATCCGCGCAGAGAACAGCAGCTTGCCGGAACTGTGCGTCTTGCCGCGGTCGTGTTCGAAGAACACGCCCGGGGAACGATGCAGTTGCGAAACGATAACGCGCTCGGTGCCATTGACCACGAAGGAACCGGTGGTCGTCATGAGCGGAATCTCGCCCATGTAGACTTCCTGCTCCTTGACTTCCTTGACGGTCGGCTTGGCCGCTTCACGGTCCATGATCGTCAGTCGCACCTTGGCCCGCAACGGGCTGGCATAGGTCAGGCCGCGCTGCTGGCATTCCTTGACGTCAAAGGGCGGCTCGCCCAGCGCGAAGGACACGAAATCCAAGCGGGCATTTCCGGAGTGGCTGGTGATCGGGAAGATCGAGGTAAAGGCTGCCTGCAGCCCCTCGTTCTTCCTGGATTCGGCCGAAATGTGCGCCTGCAGGAATGCGGTGTAGGACTCCAGCTGGGTAGCCAGCAGGAAAGGAATGTTCAGAACGCCCGCGCGTTTTGCAAAACTCTTGCGGATGCGCTTCTTTTCAGTGGACGAGTAAATAGCGACTGCGGTCATGGATGCTCCATGTCAGATGCCAGAGGACAGAAGACAGGGAGTGGAAGGCATTGTTCCGCTCTCTCTCTTCTGCATTCTGCGTTCAGCGATTCCGGTGAAACGACATCCGACAGGCATTACCGGGAACGCCTGTCGGATCTGCAGCAACTGCGTGTTACTTGATTTCAGCCTTGGCGCCGGCATCAATCAGCTTCTTCAGCGCGGCATCTGCATCAGCCTTGTTGACGCCTTCCTTCACGGGCTTCGGCGCGCCGTCAACCAGGTCCTTCGCTTCCTTCAGGCCGAGGCCGGTGATTTCGCGAACGGCCTTGATGACATTGACCTTCTGGTCACCAGCGGCGTTCAGCATCACGGTGAACTCGGTCTGCTCTTCAGCGGCAGCGGCACCAGCACCAGCAGCCGGAGCGGCAACAGCCACTGCGGCAGCGGCGGCGGAAACGCCGAACTTCACTTCCATTTCCTTGATCATTTCGGACAATTCCAGAACGGTCATGCCGGCGATTGCGTCGAGGATTTCAGCTTTGGCTACAGCCATTTCATTTCTCCTGAATCAGTATTGAGATCTAATCGGTTAATACGTGTCGGAAGCAGGTCACCACGGCATCAGGCCGCGGCACCTTCTTTTTCCTTCTTGTCGCGGACTGCCGCGACACCTCTGACAAAGCGCGTGGGCACTTCGTTGAGCGTGCGGACAAACTGCGCAATCGGGGCCTGCATCGTTCCAAGCAGTTGCGACAGCAGCTCTTCACGGGACGGCATGGTGGCGAGCGCCTTGACATCCTTGGCGGATATCACGACATTCGGCATTGCGCCGGCCTTGATGACGAGCTTGTCGTTCGACTTGGCGAAGTCGTTGAGCAACTTGGCGGTTGCCACCGGATCCGGCGAAATGCCGTAAACCAGCGGGCCGACGAGGTGCTCCGACAACCCTGCAAACGGCGTACCTTCAACTGCACGACGTGCGAGGGTGTTCTTCAGAACGCGCAGGTAAACGCCAGCCTTACGCGCCTCGCGGCGCAGGTTGGTCATGTTGCCCACTTCCAGACCACGGTACTCAGCAACGATGATCGCCTGTGCCTTCGCGATTTCCGCGGAGACTTCGGTGACTACCGCCTTCTTCTCGTCAAGATTGAGACTCAAGGTCTACCTCCAATTTCAATTACCGCTTGCCATGACGGCTTGCGGCACCAACGGCGACCTTGAATTCAGGAAAATTCCCTCATCTCGGGCACGCCATCTGCGTAGGATTTGTTGTGTTGAAAGTCGCTTCGATATCCCGGAAAAATACGGCTCCGGAATGCTTGTGCGGCAATCCACGCTATGCAATTAAACCTTTCGGTTCCTACGGTCTTTGACAACCTGTCGCGGCATTAGTCCGCCACGACAGCCCAAAGTTCAATTCCGGTCACCGGGGCGGCAGCCCTGGCAGACCGGATCACAAGCGTTATTGCTGCGAGCCCGGCGCCAGGGTCGTGACATCCACGCGCACGCCAGGACCCATCGTCGAGGAGAGCGAGACCTTGCGCAGGTAGATGCCCTTGCTGGCCGACGGCTTCGACTTGTTCAGCGCCTCGATGAGCGCAGAGAGGTTTTCGCTCAACTTCTCGGGAGAAAATGACGCCCGGCCGATGGAGCACTGCACGATTCCGGACTTGTCGGCGCGATACTGCACCTGTCCGGCCTTGGCATTCTTCACCGCCGTTGCGACATCGGCGGTCACGGTGCCAACCTTCGGGTTCGGCATCAAGCCGCGCGGGCCGAGGATCTGTCCCAGCGTACCGACGACGCGCATGGCGTCCGGACTCGCAATGGCGACGTCAAAGTCGATCTTGCCGGCCTTGATCTGCTCAGCCAGGTCTTCCATGCCGACGATGTCTGCACCAGCTGCCTTCGCCGCAGCAACCTTGTCGCCCTGCGTGAACACGGCGACGCGAACGTTCTTGCCCGTACCGGCCGGCAGAACCACGGAACCGCGAACCGACTGGTCGGACTTCTTGGCATCGATGCCCAGATTGACCGCAACGTCGATCGACTCGTCGAACTTCGCCTTGGCAGCGCCCTTGACGATTCCGAGCGCATCCAGCACATCGTAGGACTTGTTGGCTTCGACCAGTCCGGCCCAGCCCTTTTTGCGTTTGGTCAGGTTGCTCATTTCACACCTTCCACGTTGATACCCATCGAGCGCGCGCTTCCGGCGATCGTCCGTACGGCAGCGTCAAGATCGGCTGCCGTGAGATCGGGCATCTTGGTCTTGGCGATTTCCTCGGCCTGTGCTCGAGTGATCTTACCGACCTTTTCCATGTGGGGAACCTTGCTGCCCTTGTCGATCCCGGCGGCCTTCTTGATCAGCACCGTGGCCGGCGGGGTCTTGATGATGAATGTGAAGCTCTTGTCCGCAAAAGCGGTGATCACGACCGGCAACGGCAGACCCGGCTCAACCTTCTGGGTCTGGGCGTTGAACGCCTTGCAGAATTCCATGATGTTGAGGCCACGCTGGCCAAGTGCCGGACCGATGGGCGGGCTGGGATTAGCTTTGCCCGCAGGAACCTGGAGCTTGATATAGCCGACTATCTTCTTTGCCATGATGGCTCTCCTAAATGGGTGCAAGCGGGCTCACGCCCTCCCCGATCAACTTCCAGCGGCTTTTGCCGCCCCTTCCACCACGCTGATCCAGCAGCAATCAGTCGTCGCGGTACTGCTCCCGCCCCGGCTTGACGCCGGGATCAGGCCTTCTCAACCTGGCCGAATTCGAGCTCCACCGGCGTTGCACGGCCGAAAATGGTGACCGAGACGCGCAGCTTCGACTTGTCGTAATTCACATCTTCGACAGAGCCATGGAAGTCCGTAAACGGCCCCTCCTTGACGCGAACCGCCTCGCCGATCTCGAACAGCACCTTGGGCTTCGGCTTTTCAACACCCTCCTGCATCTGCTGCAGGATGCTCTGCACTTCCTTGTCACTGATGGGCGGCGGCTTGCGACCATGCGCTCCGCCGACGAACCCGGTCACCTTGGGAGTGTTCTTCACCAGGTGCCACGCCTCGTCGGTCATGTCCATCTCGACCAGAACGTATCCCGGAAAGAACTTGCGTTCGGAGATGTTCTTCTGGCCGGACTTCATTTCCACCACTTCTTCGGTCGGCACCAGAATCTGGCCGAATGCCTCCTGCATGCCCTCGCGGGCGATGCGCTCCAGCAGCGCGCGCTGCACCGACTTTTCAAAGCCGGAATAGGCGTGAACCACGTACCAGCGCTTGATCGCGTTGCCGGTCATTTCTTCCATCCCAGAATCAGGTCATACAGCAGGTACTCAAGACTCTTGTCGCTGACCCACAGAAACACGGCCATGACAACGACAAAAGCAAACACGGCACCGGTAGTCTGCAGCGACTCTTTACGGGTCGGCCAGACGACCTTCTTCGATTCAGTCACCGACTCGCGGGAAAACGCAAAGAAACGGCGCCCCGGTTCGGATAATGACGCAACCGCCCCGCCGGCCACCAGACCCGCCAGCACGACTGCTATGCGGATGACGGTGGCGCTGGAGGAAAGGTAATAAAAGCCCGCGACGCCGGCAATCACCAGCAGCACCGCAATGGTCACCTTCAACCGGTCCGCCATCGGTCCCGTACTTTGGCTTGCAGTGTTCATTCGCCCTGTACCAAGATGTTTACCCCGCTGGGTTTACCGCTACGTCACCGACGCCGACACCGGGAACGAGCCCGGTACCCTGCCGTTTGATGCCGTATTGGCAGGCCAAGAGGGAATCGAACCCCCAACCTTCGGTTTTGGAGACCGACGCTCTGCCAGTTGAGCTATTGGCCTTTATTTCGGCCCGCGCCGTCGAAGG
This sequence comes from Betaproteobacteria bacterium, assembly GCA_947467405.1. Taxonomy (GTDB): domain Bacteria; phylum Pseudomonadota; class Gammaproteobacteria; order Burkholderiales; family SG8-39; genus CAIYPG01. The sequence continues at coordinate 8,199 of CANIIN010000091.1, forward strand.
CACAGGAATTCGATACGCGCCGCTTGCTTACTCGATAACTTTAGCAACGACGCCGGCGCCGACGGTCTTGCCACCCTCACGGATGGCGAAACGCAGCCCCTGCTCCATGGCGATCGGCGCAATC
>CANIIN010000092.1 GCA_947467405.1 Betaproteobacteria bacterium
GGCGCCGGAAGCGGCCAGAATCAGTTCAGACACCTTGGCGCGAACGGTGTAGTCCTGATAAGCCGGCAGTGCAACCGCTGCCAGAATACCGATAATCGCGACCACGATCATCAGTTCGATCAGCGTAAAACCCTTCTGTAATGACTTCATCTGTGTGGCTCCTGTCAGAAATTTTCGGATGCTACAAACCTGATGTCGCAAGGTTCGGGCCATCTAACAGGACTTTTTTTAAAATTTAATCGTCTATTAATCAATATCTTGTAGTTGTTTCGGCTGATGGCAGGTGGTCAGGTGCCGTAAAACGTCACATTGGTACGCTGTCGGGCAAGTTTCGTCAGTTGGGGGCCTGACCAGCTCAGGCGTCGTGCAGCAGGCCTTCGTGGGCGTAGCGACGGATGGTCTTGATGGTGTCGATATCGGCCCGCGTGTAGGCCGAGCGGCGCACGTTGGCGACCGCTTCGGCTGCGCTGCCCTCTGCTTCGACGGTCTCGATGTCGGCGCCGGGATGGTCGTAATGGAAGCGCACGAACAAGTGGCCGGGCTGCGGCTCCTCAATGCGCATGGTGAGCACGGCGCCGGCCAGTTCCGGCGGAAATTCGGTGCGGTAATGCACCACATCGCCGGATTCGTAGCGCACGCGGTCACGGATGATCACCGGGCCGAACGACAGTTCGCGCAGCAGTTCATTGCTCCTGCGCTCGATGATGCGGCAGCTGTCGAGTCCGAGCATGAAGTCTTCGGGTTGTTCCGCACGACGCACCAGTCCGCGCCACAACTGGGAGCGGGTGAGGACGGCGGTGAGCGGGTTCAGCGGGTCATTGATCTCGATAAGGTGCTCGAATTTCAACGATGTCCTTTCGGGCTTGGCATGCCGTTCACGATGCTGTGTGGGTGGTGCGTGCGGTGAGTCCGGGGCGAAATCACTACTGGGAAATCATCGCATGCCGGCGACGATTTCCGCCGCCGCGCCGTCGGCGCGCGCCGCGGTGATTTCGCCGATGACGATGGCTTCGAGGTAGCCAGCAGCGCGAAGTTTCGTGAGCGCCTCATCCGCCATCTGTGCGTCGAATGCCAGCAGCAGCCCGCCTGCCGTCTGCGGGTCGAAGATGAGTGGAAGGCGCGGGTTCGACTGCGCGGCGTCGTCGATGGCCAGCGCGCGCGACATGCGCTCGTTGTCCGGATGGAATGTGCTGCGCTCGCCGCGCGCCATGAGTTCTGCCGCGCCGGGCAGCGTCGGCAGCGCATCGAGTGCAATCCGCGCCGCGAAGGCGCCGCCGCCCAGCATCGATACCAGGTGGCCGGCCAGCCCGAACCCCGTGATGTCGGTAGCCGCAGCGGCCCGCGCCGCCACGTCGCGCGCCGCGCCGTTGCCGCGTTGCATGGAGATGAGCGCCGCCTCGATCCATGGCCCGCGCGCGCGGCCGGCCATGTGCGCGTGGAACAGCACGCCGGTGCCGAGCGGTCGCGTCAGGATCAGTTTCTGGCCGACGGCGAGTTCGCCGCGTCGCCGCGCCAGCGGTGCCCCTGCCGCTGCGGTGCCCTGCACGCTGAAACCGACTTCCAGATCCATGGCGCGGCCGGTATGGCCGCCCAGCAATCGCACGCCGCGCCGGTCGAACACGCTGCGTGCGCCGGCCAGCACCTGGAACAACTGTTCTTCGCCTTCGTTGTCGCCGGCGTCGATGGGGATCGCCACCAGCGCCTGCGCCCAGCGCGGCGCGACGCCCTTGGCGTCGAGATCGGAAAGCGCATTTTCCGCCGCGATGCGGCCGACCAGATACGGGTCGTCGCAAAAGGCGCGGAAGAAATCCACCGACACCACCATGAGTTCACCGCCATCGAGCCGATAGGCCACCACGTCGTCGGCGTCGGCCAGGCCGAGCACGACTTCGGGTGCGGCGGGCGGCGCATCGAGACGACCGAGCGCGCGCTCCAGCGCCGTCTGGCTGAGTTTGGACGCGCAACCGCCGCACACCATGTTCATGCTGGCCGGCATGGCAGGCAGCATGGCCACCGCCGGGCCGTCGCTGCCGTCATTGGCCAGCAACTGGAAGCGATGCATGAACTGGCGGTCGATGCGGTCCTTCCAGCGCATGACCCAGCGCCCTTCGAAGGAAAAGCCCTTCTTCGCGCCGATGGCCGTGCCGTCGCCGAGATTGAGCAGGGTGAGGAAGTCGGACTGAGGGGCGTATGGCTTCAATGGCCTGGTATCGAGCAACGCGCGCAGGTTGTGCGTGAGGAAGGGACCTTCGCGGACCGCGTAGACGCCGGCCTTGGCGGTGCCGGGATGCTCCATGAGCGCCGCGCAATCGCCGACGGCGAAGAGATCATCGTGGCCATCGACCTGCAGTGTCGAGCGCACTTTGATGAAGCCGCGCGCATCCACCGGCAGGCCGGAGGCAGGGCCGAGGGGATGCGCTGCCGCACCGGTCACCCACAGCAAGGCGTCGAACGTGATGGCGCTGCCATCGTCGAGCCGAGCGCTGCCGGCGTCGACCGACGCGACCCTGCGTTCGGGCACCAGACGTACGCCGCGCGCGGTCAACGCGCGCGCCACGCGCGAGGCGAGCCCCGCGTTGGAGCCGGGCATCAATTGCGTTCCGGCATGCACCATGGTGATGTCCGGTGTGGCGCCAAGCGACCGGATGCGCGCGTTCATGCAGCAGGCCAGCTCCACACCGCCGGCGCCGCCACCGGCGACGAGCAGGCGGAATGGCTTGTTTCCATTGGTACGAACATCGGCACGAACCGTATCGTCGAGCGCCGCGATGCGTTCATTGAAACGCCCGATCGGTCGTGTCGGCAGGGCGTGTTCCAGTACGCCGGGCAGGTCAAGGCCCGCTACCGTCGAACCGATGTTGATCGAGGCAATGTCGTAGCGCAGTGGGGCGCGGCCTTCCACGTGTACGCAGCGCGCAGCTGCATCGATGTGCGTGACGTGGCCGAACACCACGCGCGCGCCGGCACGCCGCGCCAGCGGCACCGGATCGATCTCGAGTTCCTCGGTGCGATACTGCCCGGACACGAAGCCCGGCACCATGCCCGAGTACACGGCCACCGGTCGATCCACGATCACGGTCACGCGGCAATTTACCGGCGGCTGCATCAGGAACGAGCGCAGCACCTGGACGTGAGAATGCCCGGCGCCGACCAGGATCAGGTCGCGGAGTTCAATCGTGTTGAGCGCACCGTTGAAGGGCTTTGCAATGTTCGACATGAGTCGCTCATCTTATCGCACTGTGTCATTGCAACGGATTGCGCATGTCTGTCTTGTGTTGCACGGGATACTGCGGCGCGCGAAGCAGAACAAGTGAGATTCACGCGCGAAGAATGTTGCTGTTTGTCCCGATTCGGCATGGTTGCCTTGATAAAATCGTGGCCGCCATGCGCCACCCCTTCATCAAGATTCTCTTGCTCGCCATCATCCTCGGCGCGTACTTCTTCATTCCCGTCGTTCACAACAACGTCAACCAGCTGGTCTTCCTGCTGTCGATGGTGGATGTGTATGCGGTGCGCGGTTACGTGGAGTCCACCGGCAGCTGGGCGCCGCTGGTATCGATCGGCCTGATGGTGTTCCAGGCGGTGCTCGCGCCGCTGCCCGCGTTCGTGGTGACGTTCGCCAATGCCGCGTTGTTCGGCTGGGTGTTCGGCGCGGTGCTGTCATGGGTCGGCGCCATGCTGGGCGCCATGCTCTGTTACTGGCTGGCGTGGTGGTACGGCCGCGATCTGGTGGAACGTGTCGCCCCGCAAAGTACGCTGCGCCAGTTCGATGCGCTCACCGAGCGCTGGGGCATGCGGGCGGTGTTCGTGGCGCGCCTGCTGCCGTTCGTGCCGTTCGATCCGGTGTCTTACGCCGCAGGACTGGCGCGGCTCGGGTTCGTGCGCTTTCTCATTGCCACCGGCGTCGGACAATTGCCGGCCACCATTGTGTATTCGCTGGCCGGCGACCTGCTGGCCGTGGACAAGCGCATGCTCGTCGGCGCCATTGCGCTGGTCTTTGTTTTCAGTGTCCTGCCCTGGTTCTTCAAGCGCTCAGTCAAGCGCAGGGGCGGGATTGCAGCAAGCGTAGTTTCATCATCCGACCAACCTGTACTCAAGGAGAAGCAACCGTGAAAAGAATCATCACTCTGGCCTTTGCAGCGTGCCTGCTGGCCATGGCCCTCATCCGCCCTGCACTGGCAGACGGCACCTGGATCGATACTGCAGCGGCCAGCCGCGAAGCAGCGCGTGCTGATGTCGTCGTGCTCGATGCGCGTGGCGCGAAGGAATACGCCGCCGGTCACATCGACGGCGCCCTGAGCGCCCCGTGGCAGATGTTCGCCAACATGGTCGGCAAGCCCGGCAACGAACGCTGGGGCACGCTGCTGCCCGCCGACAAGCTCGGCGCCGCCATTGGTTCGCTCGGCATCGGCAAGAACACCCGTGTGCTGATTTACTCGACCTCGCCCAAGGGCTGGGGTGAAGACGGTCGCGTGGCCTGGACGCTGCGCTCGGCCGGCGTGACTAACGTCGCCATTATCGATGGCGGATTCGAAGGCTGGGTGGCTACCGGCGCTAAGGTGTCGCAGAACAACACCAAGCGCGACGCGGTGAACTTGACGGTGGCGGCGCTGGACAATTCGCTCAACGTCACCAAGGAAGAAGTGAAGGCATCGCTGGGCAAGGCACGCATCCTTGATGCACGTGCTCCCGACGAATATGCCGGTGCGCAGAAATTCGGCGAGTCCCGCGGCGGACGCCTGCCCGGCGCAGTAAGCATGCCCTGGGACAAGGTGTTCGACGCCAACGGCCGTGTGCGCAACGCCAGCGCGCTGAAGAAGATGCTCACCGACGCCGGTATCAAGCCCGAAGACGACGTGATCACCTACTGCACCAAGGGCATCCGTTCCGCGCATCTCGCGCTGGCCATGCGCGAAGTCGGTTACAGCAAGGCGCGCAACTATGACGCCTCGTTCTACGAGTGGGCCGGCGACGCCAGCCTGCCGCTGGAGAAGTAAGCGGCCAGGCAGTCAGCCATGGGCGCTGATCAGGTTGCTGCAACGGCAGCCAGACTGCCCTGCCCGAGCAGGGCATGTCTTGTAGATCAAGCACTGGTGCGGTTTTTCGTGGATTCCTCCTTGGCGCCGCACCGCCGGTTGGTGCATTCAGGGCCGTCGCGGCCTTCCCGCCTCGGGCGGTTTCTTGTGCACGCGCAGCTTCTGCGCTTCACGCTCGATGGGGTCGCGCGTGCGCAGCAGCTTGGTCTGCCTGTGGGTCAAGAGTGGATAGTGGTGCGCGGCTTCCAGCGCCCAGCCGAGATCCCAGCAGTGCTTGGTGTTGGTGACCCAACTGGCCGTCTCGAGACGGCGCAGGTCGTAGGCGCGCGAGTAGCTGCGCAATGATTTCTGGTATCGGCCATTGGTGTATTCGTGAAAGTACGACATGGCCAGTTCGCGCAGCGAGCGATAGACCGGGTCGCGCCAGCGCAGCATCGGTCCGTTGGTTTTCGAGATGGCGCCCCAGTGTCGGCCGCGGCGGAACAGCGTGATGACGTGGTCGAAGTCGCGTTCGGCCTTCATGTCCATGAGGTAAGGCGGTTCGCCGTTGATCCATAGCGCGCAGGCCGCCACCATGGCGCCTTCGATGCACAGCGCGCGCTTCTGGCGCAGCACTTCGCGCACCGATAGACAGGTCACCCCGCCGATTTCGAAGTTCTGCGGAATGTCGTTGACGAAGGCCTGGATCTTCTCGGGGGTATTGAGTCGCGCCAGGGTGCGGTATTCGGCGGCGCCGAGGCCGAGCAGTTCGCGGCTGGCAGTCTTGGGAAAACGCATCGTGTTGTGTTTCCGGCGTCGCGGCCGGCCTTGTTGTTATGGAAGCGCTGATCAAGTCCTGGAAATGAAAACGCTCGAACAAGCTTTCCTCTGAAGTGGGGGATATACAAGGGGGCTTGCCCCCTTGTTCAGTGAATCCTTATGTTGTCGTATGCGGCGGAAGATTCGCCCGCGCGCCGTGGCGCCGGTCAGGCGTCGGCTTCCTCGGCCTTCTTGTTGCGGATGGTCTCGGCCAGCTTGAGCACGTCGGTGGCCAGCGCAATGCGGTCGTCAGTGTCGCGCATGAATGTCTTGGTTGCCAGCACCTCGAAGCCACTGGCGCGGATGCCTTCCTCCAGCGCGATATCTTCGCTGTCGATGACGAAACCGTCGATGAGGCGATAGTAGTTCAGCGCCACGCTGCGCGCCGAGACCTCGTGGCCGAGCTCGGTCATCATTTTCGCCGCAGAACCCTTCAGGGCGTTGCCGCCGACGATGGGCGAGATGGCGATGATGGGCACGCGGCGCGACTTGAGCAGTTCGCGCATGCCCTGCACCGCGAGGATGGGGGCGATGGTGTGGTACGGGTTGGCCGGGCAGATCACGATGGCTTCCAGGTCGGGTGCGTACAGCGCGTCCAGCACCTCGGGCGACAGCGCTGCTCCATCGGCGCCGGCATAGAAGAAGCCTTTTACCGCCGGTTCGCACTGCAGGTCCTCGAAGTACTCGTGGTAGCGCACTTCGCCGGCTTCGGTAATCACTTGCGTGCGCACCGGGTCGTCGCTCATCGGCACGACGCGCGCGTTGATGCCGAGCTGCTTGCAGAAATCCAGCGCAATCTCGGTGGGCCGGTTATCGTTTCTCAGCGCCTCGCTCCGTAAAATCGGCAACGCCAGGCTGCGGTCGCCGAAGGGCATGCGTCCGCCCACGCCGAAGCCGCCCAGCCTTTTCAGCATGTCGAAGCAGGAGAAGGTTTCGTCCACTGGTTCCCAACTGCGCTTGGGGTCGGCGAGGCCGGACAGCGTGTAGAGCATGGTGTCGAGATCCGGCGCCATGGGCAGGCCGAGAATCTCGTAGTCGTCGCCGCTGTTGACGATGACCGTCAGGCGCTCGCCACGCAGCCGGTACAGGCCGTCTGCCAGTTTTGCGCCGCCGATCTGGCCCGCCAATGCAACGATGGATCCCATTTCACTCCTGACCGCGCAATTTAGGGCGCGTTTCTCGCCGATTGGCGTGGATTGCAGCTGAAAGGCTACCGGAAAATCACTTTTGATACCTGAGATTGGCAAATTTCGCGCATTACCTGACTGATTCAGGAAGGTTTTGTCCACTGTATCGCGCGAGTTTCTGTAACGGATGTCGCCCCGATGTGGTTTTCTCCACCCAAAACAAGTTGTTTTATATCCCTGAACAGTGACTTGAGTATTCGATTTCTGCCGTGGTGCGATGCGGCAATTGCCCCTCAGACACGGTAAGATGCGCATCGCCTTCCAGTTGGTGTGATCCCGACCATGCAGAAAATTGCCATGACGTTTCATTCAATCGGCATTCTCATTTCATCCAGCAGTCCTTTTTCGCCTGGCAGCGTCCCGCGCAAGGCGTTCATGGCACTGGCGGTTGCGGCAGCGCTGGGAGGTTGCGCCGCGGTCGGCCCGGATTTCAAGTCTCCTGATGCGCCTGCCATCGAGCGCGTCACGGTTCGCGCCGTACCGGCGGCCACCGCCAGCGCTGCGGTGCCCGGCGGCGATGCGCAGCGTTTTCTCGCTGACGCCGATGTGCCGGCGCAGTGGTGGACGCGTTTCGACAATGCCGAATTGAATCGCCGCGTACAACGGGCATTGGCCAACAGTCCGACCGTGGCCTCGGCGCAAGCCGCCTTGCGCCAGGGCGAAGAGGGCCTCAATGTCACGCGCGGCAGCATGCTGCCTGCCGTCGATGCGCGCGCTGGCATCACGCGTCAGCGCACCAATACGGCCGCAGTCGGATCGACCGCAGCCACGGGGCCGGCGTTCACGCTCTACAACTCCTCGGTGAACGTGTCCTGGGCCATGGACTTGTTCGGCGCCGCGCGCCGCACGCTCGAAAACCAGACCGCCCAGGTCGAGGCACAGCGCTTCCAGCTGGAAGGCACCTATCTCAGCCTGATTTCGAACGTAGTCACGGCGTCGGTGCAGGAAGCCTCGCTGCGCGCGCAGATCAAGGCCGCCGAGCAAGTCGTGGCGGCCTTCTCCCAGCAGATCGACGTGGCGCAGAAACAGGTGGGCTTCGGCAGCCGTGCCGAGGGTGACCTGCTGCCGCTCAAGTCGCAACTGGCGGCAGCGCAGGCGCAATTGCCGGCCTTGCGGCAGTCGCTGGCGCGCATCGAAACGCAACTGGCCGTTTACCTGGGGCGCGCACCGTCCGAAGCCGGCACCGTGGTGCTGGAACTGGATGCCCTCAAGCTGCCCACTGACATTCCGGTGAGCCTGCCGTCGAAGCTGGTGCAGCAGCGCGCCGACGTGCGCGCCGCCGAGTCGCAATTGCA
>CANIIN010000093.1 GCA_947467405.1 Betaproteobacteria bacterium
CACCTGGCAACAGACGGGAACACCGTCCGCTTTGTAGATTATGGCAAACATGCAACGTCCTCCCGCGCATTCAGCCAGACCAGTCCGCCCAAGCAGCCCCCACCATCAGGCAGGTGAACAGACCATCACCTGCGATTGCCGAACCTGCCAGGCACCTGCGTCGAATCCTGGCCGGGCAGCGTTCACTTTAAACCACTTGTCTTTAAACCACTTGTGCGCTTCACCCCAAACCGTCGATCCCGTCCCTCCGAAGGGGGGACGTGCAGAGGGCTCATTTTCGTCACAGCGGCCCTTTGCTCCAACATGACTCGCTAGCGAATGACCAGCACCGGCACCTTGCACAGCGAAAGCACCTTGGTTGCTACCGAGCCCAGCACCAGATTGGACAACGAGGAATGTCCGTGCGAACCCATGACCACGAGGTCGAAGCCTCCCTTGGAGGCCTGCGCGGCGATAAGCACGCCTGCATCGCCCACCAGATTCGATGCAGAGTACTTCAGGCCCGCCTTGTCGAGAATCTTCCTGGCTTCGGCCGTGGCCTTCTGCGCCTCTTCGGCATAGAACTTGGCGATCACGGATTTGCCCAGCGCCGCGGCAGCGCGGCCCGGCAGGGGATGATGCACGTTGATCAGGCGGATTTCAGGCTGCGCACCGAACTGATCGCGATGCGTGATGAGATAATTGATGGCCTGCTTGGTGTACTTGGAACCGTCAGCTGCAATGAGAATTTTCACGTGAACTCCAGAAGCCGGGTTGGTGAGACCCTCCCTGCCGGCGGCACCAGCCTTGCATATGCGCCACACAGAAAGTCACACGAGTGGTGCCGGAAGAGAGACTCGAACTCTCACAGTGTTACCACCGGCGGATTTTGAGTCCGCTGCGTCTACCGATTCCGCCATTCCGGCCCAACAGGGGAGATTATAAGTGAGTGAACCCGCTGACGCACGACTCGATGCAACGAAACCCGTGCTCACGGCGGCGGATTTCGATTACCACCTGCCCGAAGAACTCATTGCGCAGTTCCCGCCCGCGACGCGCAACGCGAGCCGTCTGCTGAGACTGCGTGGCGATGTGCTGGAAGACCATCTATTCACGGAACTGCCGGACTTTCTCGCGGCCGGCGACCTGCTGGTCTTCAACGACACCCGGGTCATCAAGGCGCGGCTGCTGGGTTCCAAATCCAGCGGAGGCCAGGTCGAGGTGCTGGTGGAGCGCGTGCTGTCGGAGCACGACGTGCTGGCACACGTGCGCGCCAGCCACGCGCCGAAACCGGGCGGGCAGTTGTTGCTGGAAGGCGCCATCACCGCGACCATGCTGGCGCGGCGTGATGCGCTGTTTCACCTGCGCTTCGAAGGCGGCGAACCGGTCCACGAACTGCTGGAGAAGCACGGTCGCCTGCCCCTGCCGCCCTACATCACGCACACGGCCGATGCAGCCGATGCCGAACGCTACCAGACCGTGTTCGCCCGCGAACCGGGCGCTGTCGCCGCACCCACGGCCGGGCTGCACTTCGATCAGGCGATGCTCGATCTGCTGCAGGCCCGGGGAGTACGCATGGCATGGCTCACGCTGCACGTCGGCGCCGGCACCTTCCAGCCGCTGCGCGTCGACAACATCGCCGACCACCGCATGCATGCCGAGCGCTTCGGCATTCCACGAGCCACTCGTGATCTGGTGGCCGCCACGCGGCGCGCTGGCGGCCGCGTGACGGCAGTCGGCACCACCAGCCTGCGCGCCCTCGAAGCCGCGGCCGATCCCGATGGATCGCTCACGGCCGGTGACGGTGAAACCGAGATATTCATCACGCCGGGCTATCGCTTTCGCGTCGTGGATCGCCTCATCACGAACTTCCACCTGCCCAAGTCGACCCTGCTCATGCTGGTGTCGGCCTTTGCCGGCATGGAACCAGTGCGCCGCGCCTATCGCCACGCCATCCTGCAGCGTTACCGGTTCTTCTCGTATGGCGACGCGATGCTGATCGACCGATCGGATGGACAATGCTGATCGGCGCATTGCATTCCCCCTCAAAAAAGCCCGCCACAGCAACAATGCCCGCAGCGCGTCGTCCTGCGGCACAATGCCGGGCGCGCACCGACGCATCATGCTTCACCATGGCCCGTCGCGCGACCCACCCTGACAGGATGTACCGATGAAATTTCAGCTTCTGGGGCAGAGCGGCGGCGCCCGGCGCGGCACGCTCGAACTGACGCACGGCAGCGTGCAGACCCCGATCTTCATGCCGGTCGGCACCTATGGCACCGTCAAGGCCATGAGTCCGGCTGAATTGGTCGACATGCATGCCGAGATCGTACTCGGCAATACCTTCCACCTGTGGCTGCGGCCCGGCCTGGACGTCATCGAGGCGCACGGCGGGCTGCATCGATTCATGGGATGGCAACGCCCCATCCTCACCGACTCGGGCGGCTTCCAGGTGTTCAGCCTGGGCGCGCTGCGCAAGATCGAAGAACAGGGCGTGAAGTTTGCCTCCCCCGTGAACGGCGATCGCCTGCTGTTGACGCCGGAAGAATCCATGCGCATCCAGCGCGTGCTGAATTCCGACATTGCCATGATCTTCGACGAATGCACGCCCTATCCGGCCGACGAAACGGTGGCCGGGCAGTCGATGCGCCTCAGCCTGCGCTGGGCCGAGCGCAGCAAGCGCGCCTTCGACGGCAGCACCAACGCCCTGTTCGGCATCGTCCAGGGCGGCATGCACGAACACCTGCGCGACGAATCGATGAAGGAACTGGTCAACATCGATTTCAACGGCTTCGCCATCGGCGGACTGTCGGTCGGCGAGCCCAAGGAAGACATGCGCCGCATCCTGGCGCACACCACGCCGCAACTGCCGGCGGACAAACCGCGCTACCTGATGGGTGTCGGCACGCCCGAGGACATCGTCGAAGGCGTCGAATTCGGCATCGACATGTTCGACTGCGTCATGCCGACGCGCAATGCGCGCAACGGCTGGCTGTTCACCGCCAAGGGCGACATCAAGCTGCGCAATGCGCGCTACCGGGATGACACCCGTCCGCTGGACGCGAACTGCCAATGCCATACCTGCCTGCACTTCACCCGCGCCTACCTGCACCACCTGCAGAAGGTCAACGAGATCCTCGGCGCGCGCCTGAACACCATCCACAACCTGCACTTCTACATCAGCATGATGGCCGAGATCCGCGCCGCCATCGAGGCCGGCCGCTTTGCCGATTGGGCAGCGGCTTTCCGCGCCCGCCGCGCCGCGGGCATCGACGCAGGCGACGGCTGAACCGCCGACGCCGTTGCGACAGCCCGGAACGGCATTTTTCGGTCTTGGCGGCGCCTTTCCGGACGGGCGATATCCTCCGGAGGAATACCTTTCGGCGATGGTACAATCCGGTGCTCAAAAAATCGTTGCCTGCCTGGGGTAATCGGCCTGCGCGGGCGGCAACCGGGCAGCACCAAAGCAGTCGCTCGGCGCGCCCCGAACCCGGGACATGAAGCGGCATTGAACAAACCACTGGCAGCACGTGCTGCCCGCCTGCAACAGACAGGCGATCCAAGGAGAATCCATCTTGATCATTTCCTCTGCATACGCACAATCCATCGGTGGCGGCGACATTCAGTCATGGACCAGTTTCCTGCCCATCGTCCTGATGTTCGTGCTGCTGTACTTCATGATGATCCGCCCGCAGATGAAGCGTCAAAAGGAGCTCAAGACCATGCTCGACGCGCTGCAAAAGGGTGACGAAGTCATCACCTCGGGCGGCGTGCTCGGCCGCATCAGCAAGGTCAGCGAAGGCTACGTGTCGCTGGAAATCGCCGCCAACACCGAAGTGCAGGTGCAGAAGTCTGCCGTGCAGACCCTGCTGCCCAAGGGTACGCTGAAGAACATCTGAAACTGCGTGAGGCGTGAGGCGCGATGCCTCACCGCGCCGATCCAAGCACGCCTCACACCTCACCCCTTACCCTTTACGCATCGCGAAACCAATGAACCGCTATCCCGTCTGGATCTACGTCACGGTCGTCGTTGCCGTACTGCTCGGCGCCCTCTACACGCTGCCCAACTTCTTCGGCGAAGCGCCGGCGGTGCAGGTGTCTTCGGCCCGCGCCACGCTCAAGGTCGACAACAGTGTGCTGGGCAATGTCGAAGCGGCATTGAAGAATGCCGACATTCAGCCCACCGGGGTATTCCTCGACCTCGCCAGTATCAAGGTGCGCCTGGCCAACACCGACACGCAGATCAAGGCCAAGGACGTCATCAATCAGGCGCTGAACGCCGATCCGCAGAATCCGTCCTACACCGTCGCGCTCAATCTGCTGTCTTCTTCGCCGGCCTGGTTGAACGCCATCCGTGCGCTGCCCATGTACCTCGGCCTGGATCTGCGCGGCGGCGTGCACTTCCTGCTGCAGGTGGACATGAAGGCCGCCCTGACCAAGCGCCTGGAGGCCCTGGTCGGCGACGTGCGCACCAACCTGCGCGACCGCAACATCCGCCACGCCGGCATCTCGCGCGAAAGCAACAATCTGGTGGTGCGCTTCCGTGACGCGGAGTCGCGCACCAAGGCGCGCCAGATCATCGGCGAATTCCTGCCCGACCTGACGCTGGAAGACGCCGGCGCGGGAGAAGAACTGCGCCTGGTCGGCAGCATCAAGCCCGAAGCGATCAAGCGCAACCAGGAGTTCGCGCTGAAGCAGAACATCCAGACCCTACACAACCGCATCAACGAACTGGGGGTGGCCGAGCCGGTGATCCAGCAACAGGGCGCCGACCGCGTCGTGGTGCAGTTGCCCGGCGTACAGGACACGGCCAAGGCCAAGGAAATCCTCGGCCGCACCGCCACGCTGGAAATCCGCATGGTCGATGACGAGGCCAGCGCCAACGCCGCCACCATGTCGGCGGCGGCGGCCGGCCAGGTGCCCTTCGGCGACGAGTACTATGTGGAACGCAGCGGCGCGCCGCTGCTGGTGAAAAAGCAGGTGGTGCTGACCGGCGACCGCCTCACCGACGCCCAGCCCGGATTCGACAACCAGACCCAGGAAGCCGCCGTACACCTGACGCTGGACGCCACCGGCGCGCGCATCTTCAAGGACATCACTCGCGAGAGTGTGGGCAAGCGCATGGCCATCCTGCTCATCGAGAAAGGCCGTGGCGAAGTGGTCACCGCGCCGGTCATCCGCAGCGAGATCGGCGGCGGACGCGTGCAGATCAGTGGACGCATGTCGACCACGGAAGCCAACGACACGGCCTTGCTGCTGCGCGCCGGGTCACTGGCCGCGCCGATGGAGATCGTCGAAGAACGCACCGTCGGGCCGTCACTGGGCGCTGAAAACATCCGCAAGGGCTTCGAATCGACCATTTATGGTTTCACCGCATTGGCCCTGTTCATCATCGTCTATTACTCGGCATTCGGCCTGTTCTCGGCCGCCGCACTGTGCGCCAACCTGCTGTTCCTGATCGCGCTGTTGTCGCTGCTGCAGGCCACGCTGACGCTGCCCGGCATCGCCGCCATCGCGCTCACCCTCGGCATGGCCATCGACGCCAACGTGCTGATCAACGAGCGCATCCGCGAGGAACTGCGCAACGGCGTGAGCCCGCAGGCAGCCATCTCTGCCGGTTACGAGCGCGCCTTCGGCACCATCATCGACTCCAACGTCACCACCATGATCGCCGGCCTGGCGCTGCTGATCTTCGGCTCCGGCCCGGTGCGCGGCTTTGCCGTGGTGCACTGCCTTGGCATCATGACCTCGATCTTCTCGTCGATTGTGGTCAGCCGCAGCATGGTCAATCTGACCTATGGCTCGCGCCGCAAGCTGGAACGCGTGGCCATCGGCAACACGTCATGGCAGTAACGACCAAATCGTATCCGCGGCGGACCCATGCAGATATCGGTGGATATCGCGGAAAAATCATGATGCTCCACGGAATCGATCCGCGCCTGTCCGCGGCCATCCGCGGCTAACCGGCTAACCAGGGGTTTGAAATGGAATTTTTCAAGATTCGCCGTGACATCCCGTTCATGCGGCACGCGGTGCTGTTCAATGTCATTTCTGCGCTCACCTTCGTCGCCGCCGTGGTCTTCCTGGCGGTGCGCGGACTGAATTTCTCCATCGAGTTCACCGGCGGCACGCTGCTGGAAGTGAGCTATGCGCAGGCGGCCAACGTCGACAGCATCCGCAAGGCGCTGGAAGACAAGGGCTACCACGACTTCGCCGTGCAGAATTTCGGCTCGTCCAAGGACGTGCTGGTCAGGATGCCGCTCAAGCCCGGCCAGGCCAGCTCCGAGTTGTCCAAGGCAGTCATGGACACGCTGATCGTGCAAGACCCCGGCGCCAAGTTGCAGCGCGTGGAATTCGTCGGCCCGCAGGTCGGCCGCGAACTGGCCGAAAACGGCGCCCTTGCCCTGCTCATCACCTCGCTCGGCATCGTGCTTTATCTGGCCATGCGCTTCGAATGGAAGTTCGGCGTGGCGGCCATCATCGCCAACCTGCATGACGTGGTCATCATCCTGGGCTTCTTTGCACTGTTCCAGTGGGAGTTCTCGCTGCCGGTGCTGGCCGCCGTGCTGGCCGTGCTCGGCTATTCGGTGAACGAATCCGTGGTCGTGGCCGACCGGATCCGCGAAAATTTCCGCAAGATGCGCAAGGCTGGCGTCACCGAAGTCATCGACAACGCCATCACCCGTACCATCTCGCGCACCATCATCACGCACGGCTGCACCCAGCTCATGGTGACCTCCATGCTGATCTTCGGCGGCCAGGCGCTGCACTACTTCGCCCTCGCCCTCACCATCGGCATCCTGTTCGGCATCTACTCGTCGGTGCTGGTGATGGCGCCGCTGGTACGCTGGTTGGGAGTCAAGCGCGAAGACCTCGTCAAGCCGGTCAAGGAACGTCGCGACGAAGCCGTGGTCTGATCAACTCCTGTGCAATAGTCAATCCCGTCCGGCGCCGCAATAATCATCCCTTCTTTCGGAATAATCGCCCTACCCTCACTGTTTACCGGTTATGCGGAACCAGCCCGCATGAATCCACTGACAAAATCGATATCGAACAGGAGAACAGGGCATGAAAAAACAATTAATTGGCCTCACGCTAGGTCTTACGCTCGCGGCCGGCGTTGTCGGCAGCGCCTTTGCACAGGCCAATCCGGCGACCCTCGTCAAGCAGCGTCAGTCGACCATGACACTGCAAGGCAAGTATTTCTTCCCGCTGTTTGCCATGGCCAGCGGTCGCGCGCCCTACGACGCCACCGTCGTCGCTCGTAATACCGTCTTTCTGGAATCCCTGACCCAGATGGCATGGGATGGCTTCAATCCCAGCACGGCCAACGAAAAAAGCAACGCCCTGCCCAAGATTTATGAGGATGCAGCCGGATTCAAGGCGTCCCAGGACAAGCTTCACGCCGAAATGGCCAAGCTGGCCGCCGCAGCGAAAAGCGGAAACGAGGCCGGCGCCAAGGCCGCGATCGGTGAAGTCGGCAAAGTCTGTGGATCTTGCCACGACACCTACCGGGCCAAGTCCTGACACACTGCGTCCAGACTCCCGAAAAGCCCCGCAACGCGGGGCTTTTTTCCATCTGCGCCTTGCCGATCAAACCCGAGCATCCTCAACGCACACTGGACAATCAAGGCTAGAATTTGCGCTCCTCGTTGCCTCGAACAATGGAGAAATCGATGTTCCAATGCCGCTCGCTGGTCGTGCTGTCTGCAGTCGTGCTGGCGTCGTTACAGTCCGGTCCCGCGACCGCGCAGACCATCCAGAATTCGACTCCAGTCTCGAAGCAAGCTGCCACCAAGACGCCCGCCACCAAACCTGTGGAAAAGCCGGTCGACAACCGCCCTGCCGACGTCAGGCGGGGCGAATACCTGATCAAGGCGGCCGGCTGCGAGGGATGCCACACGGCGGAGGGCAAGGATTCAGTACGCTTTGCAGGCGGCCGCGCATTGAAGACACCGTTCGGAACCTTCTACGGCCCCAACATCACACCCGACACCACTGCCGGCATCGGCGGTTGGAAGGAAGCGGACTTCGTCCGCGCCGTTCGCAATGGTGTGGACGATGAGGGCCAGCACCTCTTTCCCGCATTTCCCTACCCGTCATTCACGAAAATGTCAGACGGCGATATCCACGACCTGTGGGCGTATCTGCGCTCGTTGCCGCCCGACGCGCGCCCGAACCAGCCGCACGATCTGAAGTTCCCGTTCAAGTGGCGCTTCCTTCTGGGTCCCTGGAAATGGCTGTTCTTCACGCCCGGCCCGATGGCACCCGACGCAAAGGCCGATGCCGTGGTCAATCGCGGCGC
>CANIIN010000094.1 GCA_947467405.1 Betaproteobacteria bacterium
ATTTTTCGATTGGATCCGCCCTACATCAACCGGCCCCGCTCAGGTAAGCTTGCGAACCTGGAGCATGCGCTGGCGATTCACGCGAAGTCGTGGCATCGATCGCGACACATCCTTCCGCAGCGCTGCCTTTCGTTGCAACTGACACACTATGGGACTTCAACCGAACTTGTGCACAGCGTCATTCAGTTGAACAAATCCCCAACCACTGGAGTACCCATGCAGAAACGCGTCAACAAGCAAGTCGCCCTGGCCTCGCGGCCGGAAAAGAACGCCACCACCGAGCATTTCCGTATCGAAGAAATCGCCATGCCGCAGCCTGCAGAAGGCGAAATTCTTCTCCGGACCCGTTATCTCTCGGTAGACCCGTATCTGTTGCGCGTCATCAAGGGCATCCAGACTTATGCACCGGTCAATCCGGGCGACGTCATGTTCGGCAGATCGGTCTGCGATGTCGTGGAATCACGCGATCCCGGATTCGCGCCCGGCGACACGGTGTTCATGTATTCCAAGTGGCAGAACTATCACCTCGCCAAGGGCGAATCACTGAAGAAAATCGACACCAGTGAAATTCCCGCCTCGGCCTACCTGAGCGTCCTGGGCCACTCTGCGCTGACCGCCTGGGGCGGACTGCTGGACGTGGGCCAGCCCAAGGCCGGCGAAACCGTCGTGGTGTCCGCCGCAGCCGGCGCCGTCGGCAGCGTCGCCGGGCAGTTGGCACGCATCAAGGGCTGCAGAGCCGTTGGCATCGCCGGTGGCAAGGCCAAGTGCGATCATGTCGTCGATTTCCTGGGCTTCGATGCCTGCGTCGACTACAAGTCCCCGAACTTCGAGAAAGACCTGCGTGCCGCCGTTCCGAACGGGATCGACGTCTACTTCGAAAACGTCGGTGGTTTCGTGTTCGACACCGTGCTGTCGATGCTCAACCACTCCGCGCGGATTCCGCTGTGCGGCCTGATCTCCCACTACAACGCCGATGAACCTGTGACATTCCGCCACTGGGGGCAGATGCTGACCCAACTGGTTCGCATCCAGGCTTTCCGTGTCTCGGATTACGTGCCACGCATGGACGAAGCTATGGCTGACATGAAGCGCTGGTACAGCGAAGGGCTCCTGAAAAACCACGAATCGATTGCCCAAGGCATCGAGAATGCGCCAACCGCCTTCGTTGACATGTTGTCGGGAAGGAATCTGGGCAAGCAACTGGTCAAGCTGGACTGACGCCTTCCGCCCCTCGAGGCCTGTTGCGCTCGAGTCCTATTGCGCCTTCCCGATCGCCGGACCAAACCGTGAGCCGGCGCGTCGCCACTCGAGCGCGATTTCCCGTTTCGATATCTGCCACGAATCCCCGACCCTGCGAAATTCATCGTAGTAGACGCCGGAATGGTCGGGGCCCAGTTCCGTCACCACGAAGAAGTAGGTGCGGCCCTTGGCCTCGTTGGCGCCGAGGAACTCCACGCGAGACGTGGTGAGCTGATGACGCTGGAAGATGCCCGGCTGACCGGCGCCGCGTGCGACCGCCTTGCCCCGCATCCCTTCGATGATCGCCTGCCTTCCTTCGTAACTGAACCCTCCGCCCGCGAGGAGGATCACGCCGTCTTCGGTGAATGCGCTACCCAGTTCGTCATAATTGACGCTGTCCCCACCCGTGTTGTAGCGGGCCTGCGTCTGTCGGATGGCTTCGCGGTTCAGCAGCTCTTGAATGTCCAATGCAAATCTCCCGTCATCATGGCCTAAAGTCTTGATATGCCCGCCCCGGTAAGCTGCGCTTCCTGTTCAGTACAAGCGCTGCGCCCCCGGCATGCGGATTTCCACGCGCATCAATCTTCTGCCTTGATGCCTGTTTCTTCTTTGACACGCTTCCATTTGGCGTGATCCGCCACCAAAAGCTTCGTGACATCCTCGGGACCGCCACCGGCTGCTTCGTAACCCAGTTCCAGAAGTCTTTTGCGCACGTCCGGCTCACGAATTGCCTGTGATGCCGCGCCAAGTACCGAGTTGAAGACTGACGGTTGCAAGCCGGCCGGCGCGAACAGGGCCGTCCAGTACAGGTAGTCGAATCCCGGCGCAATGGTCTCGGCAATGGTCGGCAGATCCGGTAGAACGGCGGACCGCTTCACACCCGAGGTCGCGAGAATATGGCCACGCCCCGAATCGACAAAACCCTTCACCACACCCAGGGAAGCAAACGTGTAATGCGATTCACCCGCGATGATGGCCGTGATGCCCGGTGCGTTGCCTTTGTAGCGAATGCTTTCGGCCTTGAAACCCGCAACGAGTTTCAGCAACTCCGCAGCGTACACGTCGCCCACGCCGGAACCGGCGTAGTTCATTTTCCCTGGATTGGCCTTCGCATAGGCCAGGAACTCCTGCATCGATTTTGCGGGCACATGTGAACCCGTAAAGAAGACTGTCGACCCGGTGAAGAAGTGAACCATGGGCGAGATATCCTTGAAGATATCGCCGCTGAAACCCTTGTTGTTCAGGGGCAGCAACGGTATGCCGGAAGCGCCCATGAGAAGCGTGTAGCCGTCCGGCGCTGCCTTGGCCACCGTGTCGTAGGCAATCTGGCCGCCTGCACCCGGACGCGGCTCGGAGATCACCGGTGTGCCCAGGGAGATCGTCATCTTGTCGGCGACCATGCGCGTGAAGATATCGGTCGGGCCGCCCGCCGCCAACGGACCAATGATGCGGATCGGCTTGCCCTTGACCGGGAACGTCTGCGCAGCGGCGCAAGCTGCAAAGGAACACAGCATTGCTGCCATGCCGATGCGGTACATGATCCTGCCGGTTACATTATTCATCTGCCCCTCCTGTTTTAATCGAATCCGTTCGGATCGCGACGATCCTCGATCACGCGCCGCCAATCCCGGTTTGAACGGCAATTCTGGGGCTTTCCACAATTTCGGTCAAAGGTCCGCGTGATGGAACTGATCGCTCTGCCCCCGACGTTGTTCAGAAGGGGGGTCGACGCGCCTTGCTTTTGACCCGGAGGCATCGCATCATCGGGCGGCAATCTGCCGCCATGACGGGCCACATTCGCCCGCCGCCAATCGGCATTCATCCCACGCAATTATTTTTCTGGAGAGCAACTTGAGACTGAAAGGCCGCCGCATCGTCATCACGGGAGCAGCATCGGGCATTGGACGCGCCACTGCGGAACTGTTTGCAAGGGAGGGCGCGCGCATTGCCGTTCTGGACATGAATCAGGCCGGCGCCGACGCGACGGCAAAAAGCGTTTCCGGAACTGCCATCGTGGTTGATGTCAGAAAAGAAGAGTCGGTCAACCAGGCCATCGAGAAGGCCGCAGCTGCCATGGGAGGCATCGACGGCCTGGTCAATGCGGCAGGCGTCGCCTTTCACGCCCCCATCAAGGATACCGCCCTGTCTGATTGGCAGCGGGTCATCGACATCAACCTGACCGGGCCTTTTCTCGTCTGCCGCGCCGCCATGCCGTGGTTGCTGAAAGCCGGTGGTGCGACCATCGTCAATATCGCTTCCGGGGCCGCCCTGCTCCCGTTCGCCGGCAGTTCCGTGTATGCCGCCTCCAAGGCCGGATTGCTGAACTTCAACCGCGTGCTGGCCAAGGAACTGGCGCCGACAGTGCGCGCCAACGTCGTCTGCCCCGGCATCGTGGATACGCCCATGCTGACAGCGCTGGAACAGGACCGCGACCCCGCCGTGAAAGCGGCCACGGCAGACCTGTATGCGTTGAAGCGCAAGGCGCAACCGGAGGAAATCGCCGCAGCCATCCTGTTCCTCACCAGCGTCGAGTCGTCCTACATGACCGGCAGCACGCTCACCGTAGACGGCGGACGCACTTTCCATTGACCCATCCGAAAATCACGGATGATCAAATCACGGATGGTCAATCCGGTCGGTGCCCTGTTCCAGTGGCGTGGAACGGCGGCACCGTCAATCAGGCCTACCAAGCCCGTCACCCCTGCTGTGGTGGGTCACCAACGTCCACCCGAGCACCGGCCAGCGCTGACTGGGTGTCCCCCGCTCCACCGCACCTGCAACATTGAGAGGAATCTGAAATGCTGAACTCACCGACCTGCACGAGGCGCCTGCTGACGCGTGCGCTGACATGCGCCGCACTGGCCCTGGCCTCATTCTCCACCGCGTACGCCCAATCCTGGCCCACACGCTCGATCACGGTCGTTCTGCCCTACGCTGCCGGCGGCCCCACGGACGGACCGATGCGCCTCATCGCGCAGAAAATGAGCGAGGACCTTGGTCAGAGCGTGGTCGTCGAAATCGTGGCCGGGGCCAATACCATGATCGCCGCCGAGAAGGTCAGCAAGGCCGCCCCTGACGGCTACACGCTGTTCGCCGCCAGCACCACGACACTGTCCACCAACCATCAGATGTACAAGACCCTGCGCTACAAGCCGCAGGACTTCGTGCTCATCTCGAACATGCTGAAGCTGCCCTATTCGCTGTCGATCACCCCCGGACTGCCAGTGGCCAACCTGCAGGAATTCGTGGCCTATGCCAAGGCGCGTCCCGGACAGGTGTTCAGCGGGACGACCGGGGCCGGTTCCACCGCTGACCTGCTGACCGAGATGCTCAACTCGGCAACGGGCATCAAGACCGTTGGCGTGGCCTACAAGGGTTCCGCCCCCGCGCTGGTCGATGTGATTGGCGGCCGCGTGCAGTACCTCATCATGGGCATCAATTCGGCCATCGTTCCGCATCGCGCCGGGCAGGCTCGCGCCATTGCGGTCACCAGCGAGCAGCGCCTGGCGACCATGGCCGAAGTGCCGACTTTTGCCGAACTCGGCTATCCCGGAATGACCTCCTCGTTCTGGCTGGGACTGGTTGCGCCGGCCGGGACCCCGAAGGCGGTCGTCGATCGCGTTGGTACCTCAGTCAACAAGGCGCTGCGATCCAAGGACCTGTCCGATCGACTGACTGCGGACGGGCTGATTGTCGATCCGGGCACGCCCGAGCAGTTCGCCGCCGTCATCAAGTACGATGCCGACATCTGGGGCAAGGCCATCAAGGCGGTGGGCATACAGTTCGACTGACTGCGCGCATCACTCCCGCCCGGTCGGCATATTGACGACGACCGCGCAACGCGGGTATTTTCCGCCGGGGCCGCCCCCCCAGACCTCACAGGAATCGCATGAACAGGATCGTCAGAGCACTTGAAGCATTGATTTTCTGGAGCCGCTGGCTGCAGGCGCCACTTTACGTTGGTCTCATCGTGGCGCAGGGAGTGTACGTCTATCAGTTCGGACTGGAACTCACGCATCTGGTGATGCGTGCAGGCACGCTCAGCGAGACCGACGTCATGCTAAGCGTGCTGGGCCTGATCGATGTGGTCATGATCGCCAATCTGCTGATCATGGTGATCATCGGCGGCTATGAAACTTTCGTGTCGAGACTGGACCAGGTCGAAAACCATCCGGACCAGCCGGAGTGGCTCTCGCACGTGAATGCCGGCGTGCTCAAGGTGAAACTGGCCACCGCGCTGATCAGCATTTCCGCCATCCACCTGCTGAAGAGCTTCATCAACGCCGAGCAGATGACGGAGAAAGCCCTGATGTGGCAGGTCATCATTCACATGACTTTCGTCCTGTCTGCGATCGCCATGGCCTGGACGGACAGGATCATGACGAACACCCTGACCATCGGCAAGGACGGCGCGACACGCTAGTCGCCTGCGCCCCGCCTCTTCACGGGCATCGGCCCGCCTCCGCGTCAATCGCCGTCGGTAAATCGATGGATGAGGCGCCGGTCACGCTTGGTCGGGCGCCCCCCCCGGTCCGCCAGCGGTTCCGGCTGATTGCGGCGCAGTTCGCGCGCCTTGTCGCGACGCTCGCGACTGTCGGCGGTTTCCTCATACAGCAATGCCGCGTGCGCCGCCGGTCCGCGGACCGCACTCAACGCCAGCACGCGCACCGTCCACTCGACCTCCCCGGCGCGGATGACGATCATGTCGTCGACCCGCACTTCCCGTGAAGGCTTGACGCGCTCGTCGCCGATGCGCACCTTGCCGCCATCGACCGCCTTGGCCGCCAGGCTGCGGCTCTTGAAGAAGCGCGCCGCCCACAGCCACTTGTCGACCCGCACGCCGCCCGAACCGTGACTCATGCGGCGTCGAATCCGGTCGTCGATACAAAAATAGAAATCATTGAAGATCCTTTATCCATGAGCTTCTCCAGCCATTTCACGGGGTGCTGGCGAAACCGACAAATCATCCCCGGCACATCGCTGGCGACACAACGGGCGAACTCGGACCCGGGTTACACTCCCCCGGACGAAACGAATCATAAAAGGAGAACCACATGAACGTCGGGCTCTATTTCGATTTGCGCAACCCACCCGGTTGGCGGCAGGACTGGTCGCGCCTGTATGGATTCACTTTGGAAATGTGCCAGGAGGCCGAGCGCCTCGGCGCACATTCCATCTGGGTGACCGAGCACCACATGTTCGAAGACGGCTACCTCACGCAGCCGTTGACCTACCTGGCTGCCGTGGCAGCACGCACCAAACGAATCCGGCTCGGCACGGCCATCCTGCTGGCCCCCCTGCGTTCCGCGGTGCAAATATCCGAAGAAGCCGCCGTCGTCGATATCCTCAGCAGCGGACGGCTTGAACTGGGCCTGGGCGCCGGCTACCGCAAGCCGGAGTTCGATCTGTTCGGCGCCGATCTCGGTAAGCGCTATACCACCACGGACAACCGCGCACGAGAACTGCGCCAACTCTGGGCCGACGAGAAGCACATGCCGCCACCGGTTCAGTCGCGCCTGCCGATCTGGATGGGCTACCAGGGGCCCAAGGGCGCGCGGCGCGCCGGCTTGCTCGGTGAAGGCCTGCTGTCGGCCAACGCGCAACTGCTCGAACCCTATCGCCAGGGCCTGATCGATGGCGGGCACGATCCGCAGTCCGCGCGCATGGCCGGCGGCATCACCGGCTGGATCACCGACGATCCGGAACGCGACTGGCCCGAAGTCTCCAAGCATTTTTCCTATCAGATGGACAGCTACCGCCGCTACATGTTCGAAGGCACAGACCAGCCGACGCCTCGCCCCATCGATCCGGCCAAATTCCGTGATCGCGACACGGGCGGCGTGCTGGGGTCGTTTCTTCACGCGACCCCTGAGGTGGCGGCGCAGAAAATTCGCCAGTACACGGCGGGCGCGCCGATCGAAACGGTCATTTTCTGGGCATCCCTGGCGGGCATGCCGGAAAAAATGGTCGCGGAACAACTGCAGACGATCTGCAACAAGCTGCGCCCGCTGCTGGCTTGAACTGGCGAAAGCTGTCGCACAAGGCAACGATCGCGAAGGTTGACTGGATTCCGCCTTAGGCTGATCCGGCGACAGCGCCGCACGGCACAATCGCACACCGGTGCGCATTGTCTGCGCATGCCGTCGCTGCAGAAGCAGTAGACTTTCGCGGCGGTTCCTGAAGCTGGAACCGCCGCGAATGGGATTTCGAAGCACTGCATCTCAGCGCCAGGACTCGCACGACAAGCAATCAGCCAGGGCATGCCGATCATCCGGTCGGATGCAATACCGGCCGAGCAAGGAGGACACATGAATCAGGGACCCATGCAGGGCATCCGCGTGCTCGATCTCACCATCGCCGCGGCTGGCCCGCTTTCCACGGCGATTCTGGCCTCGCAGGGCGCCGACGTCATCAAGGTCGAGCGACCGGATGGCGGCGATTTCATGCGCTCGATGGGAGCCAGATCAAAGGGCGTGACCGCCACTTTTTCCTCCTGGAACCGCGGCAAGCAGAGCATCTGCATCGACCTCAAGCAGCCCGCCGGCGCCGCCCTGCTGAAGAAAATGGTGGCGAACGCGGATGTCATCGTTCACAACCTGCGTCCCGGCAATGCCGAAGAGCTCGGCATCGGCTACGACGACCTGCGCGCCATCAAGCCCGACCTGATCTACGCCTACCTCACCGGCTGGGGCGAGAAGGGACCGCGCGCGGGTGAACCGGCCTACGATTCGGTGATCCAGGCCGCCAGCGGCATCGCCGCTTCGCAGGCCGATGCCGTGACCGGCGCGCCGCAGTTCGTGCGCAATGCCTTGTGCGACAAGACCACCGGCATCGTGCTGTCACAGATGATCACCGCCGCGCTTTTTCACCGCGAGCGCACTGGACAGGGCCAGCGTCTGCATCTGTCGATGCTGCACACGGCGCTGTCATTCATCTGGCCGGACGCCATGTTTCCGGTCACCTTCCTGGACGAAACATCAGACCTCGGCAAGGCCGTCATGCCGCCGGTGCGACAGACGCAGGATGGCTGGATGTCGCTG
>CANIIN010000095.1 GCA_947467405.1 Betaproteobacteria bacterium
CACCGGTCGCAGAAAAGCCGGTGGTTGCCGTAGTGCAGGCTGAAGAGCGCGTACCGCAAGCCGCCGTTCAGCAAGCCGCTCCCATCGCCGCACCGGTCGTTGCAGCGCCAGTCGTTGCAGCAGCACCGTCAGCGCCTGCCGCCAAGCCGGAAGATCTCGACAAGGCACTGAAGAGCAGCGGACTGGTCTTGATCCAGACCCGCTCGGACGTGAAGGCGGAGATTCCTGCCGAACCGGAATTCAAGCCGGCCAAGCGCGAGCGTCGCCCGCCGCCACCGGACCTCGCCGTGCCGATGAAGCAGGTCGATACCCGCAAGGACGAAAATCCTTCGGGGTAATCGTATCCTGCTGAATAAAAAAGGCGCCGCAAGGCGCCTTTTTTATTGCCCGGCATCGCTGTTGAATGGTTCTGGAAATCATGTAAATAGCCCGGAGAATGGCTCCAGATAAGGATCTGCAAGCACCCCTCCTCGCGGACGGCACGACTGGATGCAGCGACCGACCCGCTTCGGGAGCGTGCCTAGTTCAACCTGTCAGCCATGCGCGCAACTCGGCCAGCAAACCCTCCGTGGCATCTTCCAGCAGGTCGATGACCTGCTCGAACCCGTCCGGCCCGCCGTAGTACGGGTCAGGCACCTCGGACACGTTGAAGCGCTTGGCGTAGGCCATCATCATCTTCAGCTTGTGGCCGCTGGACGGTCGCATCATGCGCGCCAGATGCTCGCGATTGGCGGCATCCATCGCCACCACCAGGTCGAAACGCTCGAAGTCGCTCCGGTCGAAGCGCCGTGCGCGCAGGTGGCTCAAATCGTAGCCACGCCCGGCCGCATGTCGAACCGTGCGCGGATCCGGCGCCTCGCCGATGTGATACCCGTGCGTGCCGCCCGAGTCGATGTCGATCAGCCCTGCCAGGCCAGCCGCCGCCACCTTGTGGATGAAGATGCCTTCGGCCGTCGGCGAACGACAGATGTTGCCGGTGCAGACGAACACCACACTGACCTTATCGCCGCCCTGCTTCATGTCATCGCTCACGCCCGACTCGCCCTGCGACTAGCCCGTCGCCAGTTTCGGCATGGAGTCTTCGTCCTTGGGCATGGCGCCGAAGAAATGTTTCTTCAGTTCGGTCAGGCGATCAC
The DNA here is from genome assembly GCA_947467405.1 of Betaproteobacteria bacterium. Classification (GTDB taxonomy): domain Bacteria; phylum Pseudomonadota; class Gammaproteobacteria; order Burkholderiales; family SG8-39; genus CAIYPG01. Next base: position 1,137 of record CANIIN010000095.1, read on the forward strand.
GCGCCTGCGCGGCCTTCTCGAATTCCAGGTTGCGGGCATGCTCCAGCATCTGCTTCTCGAGCTGCTTGATCTCGCGCGCCAGCTGCTTCTCGGTCAGTCCGTCGTAGCGCGCCTGATCCTGCGCCGCCTTCAACACCAGTTTCGCCTGCTGCGGATCATAGACGCCGTCAATCATGTCGCGAACGCGCTTCACGATGCCCACCGGCGTGATGTTGTTGGCAGTATTGAAGTCCACCTGACGCTGGCGCCGGCGATCGGTCTCGCCGATGGCGCGCTTCATCGATTCGGTCATGCGGTCGGCGTAGAGAATCGCCTTGCCATTGATGTGCCGCGCCGCGCGACCGATGGTCTGTATCAGCGACCGCTCCGAGCGCAGAAATCCCTCCTTGTCGGCATCCAGGATGGCGACGAACGACACTTCCGGCAGGTCCAGGCCCTCGCGCAACAGGTTGATGCCGACCAGCACGTCGAACTCGCCGAGGCGCAGGTCGCGGATGATCTCCACCCGCTCCACCGTATCAATCTCGGAGTGCAGATAGCGCACCCGCACGCCGTGCTCGCCCAGATAATCCGTCAATTCCTCGGCCATTCGCTTGGTCAGCGTGGTGACCAGCACACGCTCATCCAGCACCACGCGCAGGTTGATTTCCGACAGCAGATCGTCCACCTGGTTCGTGGCCGGACGCACCTCGATCACCGGATCGATCAGCCCGGTCGGGCGCACCAATTGCTCCACCACCTGGCCGGCGTGGACGCGCTCGTATTCCGATGGCGTCGCCGACACGAACACCGTCTGGCGCATGATGCGTTCGAACTCCTCGAACTTCAGCGGGCGGTTGTCCAGCGCCGACGGCAGCCGGAAACCGTAGTTGACCAGGTTCTCCTTGCGCGAGCGGTCGCCCTTGTACATGCCGCCGACCTGGCCGATGGTGACGTGGCTTTCGTCGATGATCATGATGCCGTCGCGCGGCAGGTAATCGATCAGTGTCGGCGGCGGCTCGCCGGGCTTGCGACCAGACAGATGGCGCGAGTAGTTCTCGATGCCCTTGCAGAAGCCGAGCTCCGCCATCATCTCCAGATCGAAGCGCGTGCGCTGCTCGATGCGTTGCGCCTCCACGAGCTTGCCGTCGTCCAGGAAGGCCTTGATGCGATCGCGCAACTCCACCTTGATGGCTTCCACGGCGCGCAAAGTCGTCTCGCGCGGCGTGACGTAATGGCTGGACGGGTACACGGTAAAGCGCGGCACGCGCTGATGCGTGTGGCCGGTGAGCGGATCAAACAGCGTGAGCGTCTCGATCTCGTCGTCGAACAGTTCGATACGAATGGCGGTTTCGGAGTTCTCTGCCGGAAAAACATCCACCACATCGCCGCGCACGCGGAACGTGCCGCGCCGGAAATCCAGCTCGTTGCGGTCGTACTGCATGGCGGTCAGGCGCGCGATCACGTCGCGCTGAGACACCTTCTCGTTCTCGCGCAGGTGCAGGACCATCTTGTGGTAATCGCCGGGATCGCCGATACCGTAGATGCACGACACGCTGGCAACGATCACCACGTCGCGGCGCTCCATCAGCGACTTGGTCGCCGACAACCGCATCTGCTCGATGTGCTCGTTGATCGCGGAATCCTTCTCGATGAAAAGGTCGCGCGACGGCACGTACGCCTCGGGCTGATAGTAATCGTAGTACGACACGAAGTACTCGACGGCGTTGTCCGGGAAGAACTCGCGCATCTCCGAATACAGCTGCGCGGCCAGTGTCTTGTTCGGCGCCAGCACCATGGCCGGCCGGCCGAGACGCGCAATCGCATTGGCGATGGTGAAGGTCTTGCCGGATCCAGTCACCCCCAGCAGCGTCTGCCAGGACAGCCCGTCATTGATGCCCGCGACCAGTTTCTCGATCGCCTGCGGCTGATCGCCCGCCGGGGGAAACGGCTGGTGCAACAGAAAGGGGCTGCCAGGATAGGTAACGCGCATGGGAATCGTGTCCAAACAGGTACAATGGCTGTCATCTAAAACCAATCAGTCTATCACCATGAGCATGTCGAAATCCCCCTCTGTACTGGCCTCCGTGGAGATGGCCCCGCGTGACCCGATTCTGGGCATCACCGAGGCCTATAACGCCGACAAGAACCCCAACAAGGTCAACCTCGGCGTAGGGATTTACTACGACGACAACGGCAAGATTCCGTTGCTGGAATGCGTGAAACGCGCCGAGCAGCAGATGACCGCTGCCGCCCCGCCGCGCGGCTACCTGCCCATCGACGGCATCGCGGCCTATGACAAGGCCGTGCAGGCGCTGGTGTTCGGCGCGGAGTCCAAAGCACTGAAGGAAGGCCGCATCATCACCGTGCAGGCGTTGGGGGGCACCGGCGGCCTGAAGATCGGCGCGGACTTCCTGCGCCGCATCGCCCCGAACGCGCAGGTGTGGATCAGCGATCCGAGCTGGGAGAACCATCGCGCGCTGTTCGAGGGCGCCGGCTTCACCGTCAACAACTACACCTACTACGAGGCCGCCACGCACGGCCTGAACTTCGCCGGCATGACATCCTCGCTGTCATCCATGCCGCAGGGCTCGGTCGTGGTCCTGCATGCCTGCTGCCACAATCCGACCGGCGTCGACCTGAGCGCAGAGCAGTGGACGCAGGTGATCGAGATCGTGCGCAGCCGCGGCCTGATCCCGTTCCTCGATATCGCCTACCAGGGCTTCAGCGACGGACTCGACCCGGACGGCGCCGTGGTGCGGCGCTTTGCCGACACCGCCGGCCCGCTGTTTGTCTCGAACTCGTTCTCCAAATCGTTTTCGCTTTACGGCGAACGCATCGGCGCACTGTCGGTCGTGGCCGATTCGCCTGAAGAAGCCGCGCGCGCGCTGTCGCAACTGAAGCGCATCGTGCGCACCAATTATTCCAATCCGCCGACGCACGGCGCGCAGATCGTCGCTACCGTGCTCACCACGCCGGAACTGCGCACGCTGTGGGAGCAGGAACTGGCCGGCATGCGCGACCGCATCCGCGCCATGCGCCAGCAACTGGCGGAAAAAATGAAGACCCGCGTGCCGGGCACTGATTTCGGCTATGTGGTGAAGCAGCGCGGCATGTTCTCGTATTCCGGCCTGAGCAAGGCCGCCGTGCAGAAACTGGCGGAACAACACGGCGTTTATGCCGTGGATACCGGCCGGATCTGCGTCGCAGCGCTGAACAGCCGCAACATCGACTACGTGGCTGACGCGATTGCGGGAGTCGTTTAAGCGCGGATGTCCTGCAAAATGCGAGGCTGAAGGGCGATTTCAGGCTTACTCAGGGTTTGACCATAACGATCCCAACCATTAAAATACGAGGCTCTCGAAGAACGCCAATTCTTTTTCGGTGTTTCTCAAGGTTCTCAACGGTTCCGGTTCCCGGAGCCGCAATTCCCTGATAGCTCAGCTGGTAGAGCGACGGACTGTTAATCCGCAGGTCCCAGGTTCGAGCCCTGGTCGGGGAGCCATACAAACAAGGGCTTACAGGAGAGATCCTGTGAGCCCTTGGTCTTTTCTGCAGTCGTGTATTGCAGGTGCACAAGGATTTACGCGATAGTGGCGGCATCATCGCCCATCGTGACAGTCTGGACCATCTGACTCTGCCGGCTGCTGATCAGAGCGACGACAAACAAAGGAAGACGACATGTCTACAAAAGTACCAAGCTTCGCGGAGCGACTGGAGACGGCTGCCAAGGCCAAGCAAGCCAAACTGGGTAAAGCCCGTACGACCGCGCTCGGCAACGGCATACCGTCCGCAGAGCGGCAGGCGGCATTGGTGGAGACAGACAGGGCGCGCCAGGTCCGCCTGGCCGAGCGCAAGGCGGCGAACCGGATCATCGCCGAGCAGCGAAATGCAGAGCGGATCGCCGAGGCTGCCAGAAAAGTGTCAGCCGCGGCAGAAGAAAAAGCGCGCAAGGAAACCGAACGCCTCGCCAAACTCGAAGCCGAGAATGCACGGCACCTCGCGCAGAAGGCTGCACGCGACTCCAAGTACGCCGAGCGCAAAGCGCGCAAGAAATAATCTGGCTGCCACCTGGCCTCGCCAGACCTTATCCGACCTCGACCTGCAGATCCCTTTGCAAGGTGTTCCTGCAAGGCCGTCACCCGGAAAGCCTGATTGAATGCAGCCGGCGGATCTTGAATTGCTCGTCACCTGGAAAATGCCGTTTGGCAAGTACAAGGGGCGGATCATCGCCGACCTGCCAGGCCACTACCTGAACTGGTTTGCCCGGACGGGATTGCCTGCCGGAGAGATTGGCCGTCTGCTGCAATTGATGCAGGAGATCGATCACAACGGCCTCAAGGAAATACTGGCGCCGCTGCGCAAGCGGGCTGGTTGAAATCCGGACCGACCGGGCGACATGAATTTTCTCAGCCACGCCTTTCTCGCCGGGGAGAATCCCGCGCTGATCATCGGCGGAGTCGCAGGCGACTGGATCAAGGGTCATCTTCCCGGCGCCCTGCCTGCCGATCTCGCGCAAGGCGCCACTCTGCATCGGGCCATCGACACCTACTCCGAATCCAGCGCCGGCTTCCGGCGCAGTCGCACGCGCGTCTCCGCTGGCCGACGTCGCTATGCCGGCGTACTGGTCGACATGTTCTACGATCACCTGATGGCGAGGCATTGGGAGTCGCTTCATCACCAGCCGCTGAATGAATACTGCGAACGCGTCTACGGGCTGATCCGCGAGCGTTTGCATGAACTGCCTGCGGATTCCCATCTGGCCATGGACTACATGGCACGGGAAGACTGGCTGGGCAGCTATGCGCGGATTGAAGGCATCGCCGCCGTGCTGGTGCGCATGTCGCGTCGCGCCCGGCAGCCCAATCCGCTGGTCAATGGCGAAGAGGAATTCCTGCTTGACCCGGATGGGTTTACCGGCGATTTCCACGATTGGCTTGCCGATATCCGTGACTTCACCCGACGCTGGCGCATGGAGAGAAGCCTCTCCTGCGGCGAATGAGCCACGGACGCTTGTCCGCACCGTCTCGGCAGGACAGACCCCGCAGACGCGAAAAGGCCCGGCATCACTGCCGGGCCTTTCGCTTTGCAGCCATCCAGTTCAGGCCGGCTTGATCTTCCGCTCACACAGCAGCCAGCCGGTCGCCGTCCGGCGGAAGCTGTCGTTGTAGGTCAGAACACCCTTGACGACGGGGCCGGCCGCTTCCATGCCGTAGAAAGCGACATAGCTCGATGACGTGGCCGAGTCGCCACTGACTTGCACCGTGGTCGTGGACACCAGGTGACGTGTCCTGGATCCGGGCCCCACTCCGCCACTGGCGCGACGTGCCTTGGAAGACGCCACCATGTTGTCCCGACCCTTGGTCGGCTCGGCGCCCGGCAGGGCCAGCGAGGCATCTTCAGAAAAGCAGGCCGCGTATTCATCCAGCGTGCCCTCGTCCGTTGCGTGCGCCAACCTGGCCAGCAGGTCCACTATCTGTTCCCGATCGCTTGACTCGCCTTGCTTCATGGTTCGATCCTCCGTTTGAATGCTATGGTTTTATTGAAGACTTCATGACGACAGCGCGATTGTAGTCGGACTGGCGACGGTGCAAACGCCATGCTGGATGAAAAAAAAGCCACCCGAAGGTGGCCTTTTGATTTGATCCGCAGGACTGTTACTTGATGTCCGGATACTTGCGAGCCAGTACGCGATTGGCATCCACCTCGGCACGCAACTGCTTGGTGAACTCCGCCGGCGTCGAGGCTTCGAGCACATAGCCCTGATCCGCAATCATCTGCACGATCTTCGGATCCTTGATGGCGCGGTTGATCTCGCGGGCCACCCACTGGACCTGCGCATCCGCAACCTTGGCCGGGGCGATGGCGCCGAACCATGAACCGGTGTCAATGCCGTACAGCTCCACGGATGTCTGCAGGCCGGGGAACAGCGGCGACTGCTTGGCTGCGCCGTAATTCACCACTTTGAGCTTGCCCTTCTGCGCCAGCACCGAACCGCCGGTGTCGAAGTGCGCATCAATCTGGCCGCCCAGCGTAGCCGTCATGGCGTCGGTAATGCTCTTGTACGGAATGAGCAGGAACTTGGCGCCGGTCTTTTCCTCGAGCTGGGCAATGAAGAACCGGTTGCCCGCGCCGAAGATGCCGATCTTGACCGATTCCGGCTTGGCCTTGGCTGCCGCCACCAGATCACGAAGATCCTTGTACGGTGATTCGACTTTCGCACCCCAGACATTGCCGAACGAGAACAGGTTCGTCACGGGAATGTAATCATTGATCGGATCGATGTTGAGATCCAGGTTGATCAACGGGTTCAGGTTGATGGCACTCTGGTAAGTCATGCCGAGGGTATAGCCGTCCGGCGCGGCGTTCTTCACCGCCTGCAGACCGGTCGCGCCACCGCCGCCGCCGCGTCCCTCATAGATGAACGTCGCACCGGTGTTGTCCTTGACCTTGGCGAAGATGGCGCGCTTGATGGCCTCCACCGGGCCGCCGGGAATGTTGTCAAGAAAAGTCACCGGCTTGGTCGGATAGCTTTGCGCCAGCGCGCTGCCGGCCAGCGTGAAAGCGGCGGCCGCAACGGCCGCCCCCAGAATCCGTCTGCGTTTTTCACTACCAAACATCTTTGCAACTCCTTTTCAGATTTGTTGCGCAATTGCGCATGTCCTCACCCCACGGCGAACGCACTCGCGCGAATCGCATTTGTTCTCACGTACGAGTCGAGTTTCCGCCTCGACGAGGGTGGCCCATCGTCAGCAGACTGTCAAGGAGCACGGCACTGGCCTCATGCATCACCGCGAAGAGATGCCTGCCGTGGCCAACTCCGCGCGATATCTCCAATCATCACCACTGAAAAAATGCCGAGATCAGCCTGATTGCGGAGCTGGCCGTGCCGCTTCCGCGCCGCGGCCGCCGACCGTGCTCTAGTGACATTCCCGCTCCGACTTCGCGACGATGCATGCAGGATGCATGGAATGCGGGAACAAACGAGCCACTGCATCAAACTCAGCCACGGCATAATTGCGCGAGCCCGGTCTCCGCAGCCAAGCGCAGCCCAGGCCATCCAACTGCCACAGACAACAACGGAGGAACCCTTGACAGTTACTGATCCTGCGC
>CANIIN010000096.1 GCA_947467405.1 Betaproteobacteria bacterium
ACAGACGCGCCATCCATGACCGAATCCGGTCGGGCAAGATATACATATTCGAACAAGCAGGGGGCAAGGCGGGAATTGGCTGCACATTGCTTCGTATGTAATTTACCGGAAAGATCAATGAAGATTGCCTCGCCCGGCGCCACGTCCCTGACCGGATCGAAACCGCAGGCAGTCAAGGCAACGCTCTCGGAGGCCACCAGATAATCGGTGCCCTGCTGAGTCTTCGAACGCCCATAGATCAATGGACGAATACCGAACGGATCACGAAATGCGAGCAAACCGTATCCCGATATCATCACCACGACCGCATAGGCGCCACGACAGCGACGATGGACATTCTCGACTGCCGTGAAGATGGTTTCCGGATCGAGCCGGACGCCACGTGCTGCCTGCTCCAGTTCATGCGCGAGGACATTGAGCAGAACTTCGGAATCCGAGTTCGTGTTGATATGCCTGAGATCCTGACGAAACATTTCCTCCTTCAGTTCGTCGGAGTTCGTCAGGTTGCCGTTGTGGCCGAGCACGATTCCAAACGGGGAGTTCACATAGAAGGGCTGCGATTCGCCGGCATTGAATGCCGAACCGGCCGTGGGATATCGACAGTGCCCGATCCCGGCCTCCCCAGACAGCGAGCGCATATTTCTGGTGCGAAAAACATCCGTGACCAGTCCCGGACCCTTGTGCATGTGAAAGGTATTCGAAACGGAAGTGACAATTCCCGCAGCATCCTGTCCACGATGCTGCAACAGCAGCAGTCCGTCATAGAGAATCTGGTTGACGGAGGTCTTGGCTACGACACCTAGAATGCCACACATGAATTGTTCCTTTCACTTGCATCCCGGCTAAGGGACCGCCCTGCATTGCTTCGGATCGCTAGTTGAACCGAACCTTGTCGGATACCGACGGCGGCAGGAGCGGCTTCACACCATTGACGACAGTCTCGACGCTACCGGTAAAGAGCGCCTCTCTCCACGCCATGGTCCGTGGCAATGCCGTCAGGCCAGCTATGACAGCCAGCGCCACGACAATGATCGCCCCCCTGACCAATCCAAACAGCGATCCCATCATTCTATCCGTCCACCCAAGGCCAACCGCCTTGACCGCTCGCGAGAGCAAGGATCCAATCACTCCCGATAGGATCCACACCACCACAAATATGCCGAGAAACGCCGCCACTGAACTTGCAGTGGGTCCCAGCCTTTCGCTCAGCAACTCCGCCACCTGTCCCGAGAAAATCATCGCCAGCGAGATAGCCAGAATCCAACCGACAATCGCGATCAATTCCCTCACCAGTCCACGCGAAACGCCAACCAGAATCGAGAGACAGAAGATCGCGAGAATTGAGTAGTCAACCCAGGTCATCGGCCCGCATGCTGCATCAATCAGCGAGAGCCGACAGCGCCGACATCCATTCCAGCGCTCTTGAGCTTGTCACGCGCGTTCTCTGCGGCTTCGCGCGTCGCGAACGGACCGGCACGAACCTTCGTTTGCGCTGTACCAGAACTCTTTTCAGCGTAGCTCTTGAATCCGGCCGCGCTCACCTTGCTCTGAGCCTGGCGCACGTTCTCCGACTTGGAAAAAACTCCCAGGGGCACATAGAAACCTGCCTGCGCCGCCGAGGTTGAAGGTGGATCGTCCTTTACAGCAGATGACGACGCCACTTTGGTCGGATCCTTGCCAGGCTTTGACGCCGGTTTTGGTTCGGAAACCTTTTTCTCAGACTTCGGTGGGTCGGCTCTGGCCACATCAGCCTTTTCCGCCTCAGGCGATTCCGTCATTCCTGCCGGCTTGGCCAGTTCCTTTGGCGCCGACACCGCGGCGCTTGATGGGGCGGGTAGCGCTGCATTGATGGCCGGCACTGGCTGGGACACAGGTGCAGACGGCGTCGCCGGATCCGCAGCCGCCACGACCTGCTCAAGCACCGGGGTTGACGCGGCCTTGATCGCGCCTTTAACACTGTCCTGGCTGGGGATCTGAATACTCAGATCCTGAGTCAACGATTTGGGCTCATGATCAAAAATGATCGGCAGTACGATCACGACAAATACTACGAGTGCTATCGCGCCGACGAGCCGCCGCCGCGCACGACGTTTCAACTCAATAGCGTCCTGATTGTCGTCCAAGGGAGTCCTGGCTGTTCGCGGGGATACCGGCTAGAGCGCCGGCATGACATCTGCTACGGTTAGGAATGAACCAAACACCACAATTCTATCATTTTCATCTGCCGATTGGCGGGCTGCCAGATAGGCTGCTCGCGGCGATTCATGCTTTCTGACCGCTCCACTGGCACCGCTCCTGAAGATGGCCTCTTGGATCGCCTCGGCAGTTGCACCACGCGGCCCAGGCAATGGGGCCACATGCCAAACGGTTACCCTGTCCTTCAAGCGGCGGCATACCCCTTCAATGTCCTTGTCGGCCAGCATGCCGAGCACAGCGTAAGTTTCGGGGAAGAATCCCATGTTGGACAGGTTCTCGGACAACACGGCCGCTGCATGCGGGTTGTGCGCGACGTCCAAAATGACAGCGGGTTTGCCCGGCATCACCTGAAATCTGGCAGGAAGACTGACCGTTGCCAGTCCGACCCTCACCGCCCCCATGTCTACCGGCAGCCTCTCCCGTAATGAATCCAGGGCAGCCAGCGCAGCCGATGCATTCAACAATTGATTCGCGCCACGCAGCGCCGGGAAAGCCATGCCCGCGCGCTTGGCTCCACGCCCCCAATAACCCCACTGCTGGCGATCGCCCTGATAGCCAAAGTCTCGACCGATCAACTGCAGATCAGCATTGATGGACGCCGCAAAATCTTTCAAGGACTGTGGCGGCACCGGATCCGCCACGATGGCAGGCTTGCCAGCGCGAAAAATCCCGGCTTTTTCAAATCCGATGCTTTCTCGCGTGTTTCCGAGAAACTCCACATGGTCAATGTCAACGCTGGTAACAACGGCACAGTCCGGCTCGAACGCATTGACTGCATCGAGCCGCCCGCCGAGTCCCACCTCTAAAATGACCACATCAAGTTCGATCTCGGAGAAGACTCGCCATGCAGCCAGGGTTCCGAACTCGAAATAGGTTAACGATATGTCTCCAGCCTGCCTTCGTGCTAACTCGACCTGCTGAAGGGCACTGACCAACGTCGCAGGTGAAATTTCCTGACCCTGCACACGCACCCGTTCCGTGTAGCGAAGCAAATGTGGCGAAGTGTAAAGGCCGACGCGATAACCTGACGCAAGCAGAATGGCCTCGAGCATGGCGCAGGTCGAACCCTTGCCATTGGTGCCAGCAACCGTGATCACGACCGGACGTTCAGCCCCCGCCGGTGCCACCAGCGCATCGCGTACCTTGTTGATGCGTTCAAGCCCGAGATCCATTGGCCTGTGGTGCAAGGCGCTAATGTAGTCCAGCCAGCCGTCCAGGGTCTGCGGTTCCGCCTGAGCGGGAATACCCTCACGCATGCGATCCCTCCTGAATCAGCATCACTTCCTGCAGACTGCGAGAATGAATCACGAATTCGGCTGTGGAGCACGCATCAGCAGGCTGATGAGCTGTGCAAGGCGATCGCGCAATTGCCGCCTGTCGACGATCATGTCGATCGCGCCCTTCTCCAGCAGAAACTCCGAGCGCTGGAATCCTTCAGGAAGTTTCTCGCGAACGGTCTGCTCAATGACGCGCGGCCCGGCAAAACCGATCAGCGCTTTCGGCTCACCGATCACGACATCTCCCAGAAACGCAAAGCTCGCCGATACACCGCCAGTGGTCGGGTCGGTCAGTACGGAAATGAAAGGCAGTTTCCGCGCCGCCAATTGTGTCAGCGACGCCGTCGTCTTGGCCATCTGCATCAAGGAGAGCATGCCTTCCTGCATCCGCGCGCCACCGCTGGCAGCGAAGCAGATGAAGGGAATATTCTGGTCGATACAGACGTGAATCCCCCTGACAAAGCGCTCACCCACCACGGAACCCATCGTCCCTGCCATGAAGTCGAAGTCCAGAACGGCGATCACCACCGGAATCGACTTGATTGAACCCTGCATGACAACCAGCGCTTCGCTTTCGCCACTGTTATTTTCGGCATCCTGGAGCCTGTCGGCATAGCGCTTGCTATCCTTGAACTTCAAAGTGTCAAGCGGAGCGACTTCTGCGCCGATTTCGAATCTCCCCTCCGGGTCCAGCAACCCGTCAAGCCGTGTCCGAGCGCCGATGCGGTTGTGGTAATCACACTTCGGACATACCTGGTCATTGGCATCCAGGTCAGCCGCATACAACACCGCGCTGCACGAGGGGCATTTGCTCCAAAGCCCTTCCGGAACCGTTTTCTTGGCTCCAGTGCCGGCGCGATTGATCTTGGGTGGAAGAAGTTTCTGTAGCCAGCTCATCTTGTCACTCCCCTTCGTCCATGGCGGCACGCACCTCTGACAGGAATGCCTTGACCTTTGCCGGTGCCGTCGCAGGTGTCGCTGCTTCGATTTCCTGAATGACCCGGCTGCCGATGATCGCTGCATCGGCGAAGTTGCAAATCGCGCGCGCCGTCGCGCCATCACGAATACCGAAACCTACCCCGACCGGAATTCCTGACACATCCCGGATGCGTTGAACGTTCTTCTCGACGTCCTGCAAGTCCAAGTGCCCGGCGCCAGTCGTTCCTTTCAGCGATACGTAATAGATATAACCGCTCGCCATCTTGGCGACGCTTTCCACTCGTTGCGCCGTTGACGTCGGCGCAAGCAGAAAGATCATGTCCATTCCGTTCTTACGCAGAAGTGCAGAAAAATCTTCACACTCTTCCGGCGGATAATCAACCACGATGACGCCATCGACTCCTGCATGACTGGCTTCCTTGACGAACAAGCTGGTGCCCATTGCCTCGATGGGGTTCGCATAACCCATCAGGATGACCGGCGTCCTGGAATCCCGAGTACGAAACGTTCTGATCATTTGCAGAACATCACGCAGACCGGTTCCATGCTTCAGTGCCCGTTCACCGGACTTCTGAATGACGGGTCCGTCGGCCATGGGATCCGAAAAGGGCACGCCGACTTCAATCATGTCCGAACCGGCATCAACCATGGCATGCAGAACCGGCACCGTGACACCGGGCTCCGGATCGCCCGCCGTGACATACGGAATCAGCGCCTTGCGTCCGGTTTTTCGAAGGCCTTCAAATACGGTACCAATTCGTGACATGTGCAATGCAGCCTTTTCGATAACCGATCAGCAGGAGTACTTTGAACATAGGGATAGCGACCGTGCGGGCAGTCTCGAGCACGAGTCAGTCAGCGCATTGGCCATCAAAACTGGATTCCGGATGCTTCCGCAACGGTATGCATATCCTTGTCGCCACGACCGGACAGATTGACCAGCAGGATCTTGTCCGCAGACAGCTGCGGCGCAAGTTGAGCGGCATAGGCCAGCGCATGGCTGGACTCAAGCGCGGGAATGATTCCCTCATAGTGGCAAAGATCATGAAACGCCTGCAATGCCTGACCGTCCTCAATCGTTACGTATTGAGCTCGCCCGCTGTCATTCAGCCAGGCGTGTTCGGGACCCACGCCCGGATAGTCCAGTCCAGCGGAAATGGAATGCGTCTCGGCGATCTGGCCGTTGGCGTCTTGAATCAGGTAGGTTCGATTGCCGTGCAGAATGCCGGGCTTACCCGCCGTGATCGACGCCGCGTGCTTTCCGCTGGCCAAGCCCCGCCCAGCCGCTTCGACGCCAATCAGCCGCACGTCTCCGTATGGAATGTAGGGGTGAAATATTCCCATTGCATTGGAACCGCCACCCACACACGCAATCACGGCGTCGGGCTGACGGCCAGCCATGGCAGGCATCTGCTCGATGCATTCCTTGCCAATCACGCATTGAAAATCCCGCACCATCATGGGATAAGGATGCGGCCCGGCAACGGTGCCGATGATGTAGAAGGTATCCGTGACATTGGTCACCCAATCACGCATGGCCTCGTTGAGGGCATCTTTCAACGTTCGCGAACCGGAATCGACAGGCACGACAGTCGCGCCCAGGAGCTTCATCCGGTACACGTTTGCGGCCTGTCGTTTGACATCCTCCGAGCCCATGTACACAACGCACTCCATTCCATAGCGCGCGGCGACGGTGGCGCTGGCGACACCGTGCTGGCCGGCTCCCGTTTCGGCGATGACCCTCTTCTTGCCCATGTATCGGGCCACCATGGCCTGGCCAACGGTATTGTTGATCTTGTGCGCACCGGTGTGATTCAGGTCTTCACGCTTCAGGTATATCTGGGCTCCGCCGAGCAGTTGCGACCACCGCTTGGCATGGTAAACAGGGCTGGGGCGTCCCACATAATGCTTCAACTCATACTCGAACTCGGCCATGAAGGCGGGATCGGCGCGACATTCAGCATATGCAATCTTCAACTCGTCCAGAGCGTGCACGAGGGTTTCAGAAACGAATATGCCACCGTATGGGCCGAAATGGCCCGCAGCATCAGGAAGGTCATATGGAAGATCAACTGCCTGCATCACGCACCCCTTGAATGAATGCCGCCACCTTGGCTGCATCCTTTATACCCTTCGCCTGCTCCACCCCGCTTGAAACATCCACGGCAAAGGGCCGTAATCGTCTGATGCCTTCAGCAACATTGGAAGGCGAAAGGCCACCGGACAAAATCAACGGCCGCGCCAGATGTTCCGGCAGGCGGTCCCAGTCGAAAGGCCTGCCCGTCCCGCCAATCAGTTTCTCGTCATGGGAGTCGAACAACCAACCTTCGGCCCCACCATATCCAGCGGTCGATTTTAACAAATCCCCATCCCCTTCAGCCTTGAAAGCCTTGATAAAGGGACGACCAAAGGATTCACAGAATTCTGCAGATTCTTCGCCATGAAACTGCAGCATGGAAATTCCGGACAATCTGATGGCGTCATCGACTTCAGCCGCCGAGGGATTGACAAATACCCCTACCGTCGCCACAAAGGGACCGGTACTCCGAACGATATTCCGCGCCATTGCTGGCGCGATATAGCGCGGGCTGTGCGGCCAGAAAACGAACCCCAAGGCATCCGCGCCGAGCCTCACACTGGCGAGCGCATCGTCGACTCGTGTAATTCCACATACCTTGACTCTTGTTCTCACGCGCGCATCCCCATCGATGGGTCGATCATACGTGCGAATTCGGGCAAGTTCCATTCGGGAGCATAGCGAACGGCGCGCAGATATAACCCGGCTGGAGAGATGGTTGGTGCCGCCTTGCTGCGGTCGCGCGTCTCCACGAGTTCACCGACCCAATCCGCAGGGAAACGGCCCTTGCCGACATAAATCAAGGTTCCCACGATATTTCGAACCATATGGTGCAGAAATGCGTCTGCAGTCATGTCAAAGAATACGTAGGGTCCCATGGAGGAGATCGTCGCCTGTTCAATCGTTCTGATGGGGGAAGCGGCCTGGCATTGCGAGGAGCGAAAAGAGGTGAAATCGTGCCGCCCGGTCAGGTGCGCCAATCCGCTGCGCATGGCGTCTAGATCAAGCGGCAGGTGAAACCAGCCTGCGTGCCTGGATGCCAGCGCAGGACGAACCGCATGATTGTAGAGAACATAGCGATAACTTCTTGCCAGGGCCGAGAATCGCGCATGAAATTGTTGATCCACTGGCGTAGCCCACTGAATCGCGATTTCGGGGGGAAGATGGGAATTTCCTCCTCTTACCCAGGCAGAATCGGGGCGCTCCACATCACAATCGAAGTGCGCGACTTGCCCGACAGCATGCACGCCGGTATCGGTACGACCCGCCCCGGCAATCCTGACAGGCACGCCAGCAACAGCCTGCAGCGCCCTTTCGACACAGTCCTGAACAGTGTTTCCCGAGGGCTGTGATTGCCACCCCTCGAATGGACTACCTTCGTAACTGATACCGACTGCAATACGCATTGCCGCTCCGTAGGCGTGACTCTGCCTGATCAATCAATACACTTCGCCCGAATCGCAGGCTTCGTGTCCACGAACAAGTCATTGCTATAAAAAAAATCGGCGCACCATGGCGCCGACTGATGGAAACCACGACAGACAAGCCTGTCAGCCGACCGCTTCCAGCATCGTCCTCGCCTGGGCCTGCTGCGCCGCATCGCCCTCCTTGAGCACTTCGCCGAGGAGTTCCTTCGCACCGTCCTTGTCGCCCATTTCCTGATATGCCTTGGCCAG
>CANIIN010000097.1 GCA_947467405.1 Betaproteobacteria bacterium
ATCAAAAGCATCAAGGGCATCGCCAGCGATTTACGGAAATTGAGATTACTGGCATCACTGGTTAACACGTCATTATCGGCGTTTATTTCGCATTGATGCTGATGCGTTAGCGTCCTAGACCAAGAGAGAATATAAATGGCACACAAAAAAGCCGGCGGCAGTTCCCGTAACGGGCGCGATTCAAATTCCAAGCGTTTGGGAGTGAAGCGTTTCGGTGGTCAACTCGTACTGGCCGGGGAAATTCTTGTTCGCCAGAGAGGCACTCGAATTCATGCTGGTGAGAATGTAGGCATGGGTAAGGATCACACACTGTTTGCCAAATCGCAGGGAGTGGTTCTGTTTGCCACCAAAGGCCCTGATAGCAGGCACATTGTGAGCATCGTCCCCGCATAAGCCTCCCAATCCCGCACGAAAGCCCTATCGCGTGCGGTAGGGCTTTTTTGTTTCCGGCTTCATCATCTCCGAGAAGTCCAAATCGCCACAGTTCCCGAACGAAAGCTGCGAACCCAATGAAGTTCATAGATGAGGCGAAAATTGAAGTACACGGTGGTAAAGGCGGAAATGGCGCGATGTCGTTCCGACGGGAGAAATTCATCCCAAAGGGCGGACCAGACGGAGGCGATGGTGGCCGGGGAGGCTCAATATTTGCCATTGCCGATCAAAACATTAATACGCTTGTCGACTATCGTTTTTCCAGGATGCATCGCGCCAAAAATGGCGAAAGCGGACGCGGAGCCCAATGTAATGGGGCCGGCGCGGATGACATCCATCTCAGAATGCCAGTTGGAACTGTCATCACGGACATGGAGACGAATGAGGCACTTGCAGACCTTGCCATACATGGCCAGTCAGCCGTTCTGGCTCGGGGTGGCAAGGGAGGTCTAGGGAACGTCAATTTCAAAACCAGCACAAACAGGGCGCCACGCAAAGCGACTCCCGGAGAACCTGGTGAAAGTCGCGTATTGCATATGGAACTGCGCGTTCTGGCAGACGTAGGCCTTTTAGGATTGCCCAACGCCGGAAAATCCACCCTGATACGTGCAATTTCCAGTGCGCGCCCCAAGGTCGCCGATTATCCGTTTACGACTCTTCACCCGCACTTGGGAGTCGTTCGCGTTGACACTGATAGAAGCTTTGTCGTCGCGGATATACCCGGTTTGATCGAAGGTGCCTCCGAAGGCGCTGGCCTCGGCCATCAGTTCCTTCGACATCTCGCAAGAACCCGCTTGCTTCTGCACGTTGTCGACATGGCCCCCACAGATCCGAATGCCGATCCTGTAAAAGATGTCAGGGCAATAGCGCAAGAACTCCGGAAGTACGATGAGAATCTGTTCGCCAAACCGCGCTGGCTTGTCATGAACAAGACGGACATGTTACCCGTCGAGAGCCGCCATCAAATCATTCAGGAGTTCCTAGCGTCGCTAGGATGGAATGATCGCAGCTTCGGAATTTCTGCGTTGACGGGAGAAGGTTGCAGAGAACTGACTTTTGCCATCATGGAACACCTTGATTCAATTCCCAAGGAGGAGACACCGGGTGACGACATCTAGGCGAATAGTTGTGAAGGTTGGCAGCACCTTGGTAACTAATCAAGGTGCTGGCCTTGACAGAAATGCCATCGCGAACTGGGCAAGTCAAATTTCGCGCCTGCGGGCGCTAGGTCATGAGGTTGTGCTGGTATCCAGCGGAGCCGTGGCCGAAGGCGTTCAACGCCTAGGCTGGACTAAACGCCCTAAAGCAATGAATGAACTTCAGGCGGCCGCCGCAGTCGGCCAGATGGGTCTGATACATGGCTACGAAGCGTGCTTTCGTGAGCACGGCCTGCATACGGCACAGATTCTCCTTACCCACGCAGATTTGGCAGATCGGCAACGCTATCTCAACGCCAAATCAACAATAAAGACCCTCATTGCGCTCGGCGTCATTCCAATCATCAATGAAAATGACACAGTCGTGACGGACGAAATCCGCTTTGGCGATAACGACACCCTTGGCGCAATGGTGACAAATCTAATAGAGGCTGACTGGCTTGTCATATTGACGGACATTGACGGATTGTTCAGTTCCGACCCCAGAAGAAATCCCGACGCAATAATTCTCCGGGAAGCCTCGGCATTGGACCCGAAATTGCAGGAAATCGCGGGGGGCTCGGGATCGTCCATAGGAAAAGGCGGCATGATTACCAAAGTGCTCGCTGCACGCCGAGCTGCACGCAGTGGAGCAACGACAATCATCGCGCCTGGCCTTGAAGCGGACGTGCTTCTACGCATTGTTGAAGGCGAGGCCATTGGCACTCGCCTCACCGCAGCAACCACGCCGCTCGCGGCTCGAAAACAATGGTTAGCGGACCATTTGCAGGTGGCCGGACATATCTATCTGGATGGCGGTGCCGCAAAAGCCCTTGCACTGGATGGAAAGAGTTTGTTGCCGGTAGGCATTCTTAGAGTCGAAGGTGAATTCGAGCGTGGCGCAGTTGTTACATGTCTCGATCCTAGCGGACAAGAAATTGCCAGAGGCCTGGCAAACTACAGCGCGACCGAGACCACTAAAATCTCCGGAATGCCATCTTCAGAAATAGAGAAAATCCTTGGATACGCAGATGAACCCGAGGTTATTCACCGGGATAATCTTGTAGTCCTTTAGTGAGCCTCATGCAGAGGTCCCACGATAATTTCATCGAATTGGGGCAGTACCCCGATCCGCGCGAAGATTCCTGATGGCGGACGAAGCATCAAAAACCGGCGAACGCTGTGGGCAGAAATACAGATCTGCCAGATCCGCATGATACGGATTTATCCGGGCACTTGAGATCGACGCCCAAGACGGATTTCTAGCCTGCGCCCAACTTCTGTCTGGACGTCCAAACGCATAGATCTTTCGTTCACGGGTAGTGCATCGTATGCCTTCAAAGCTGACATTCTCAGCGCCACCCTGGCTGCGCGCCACGACGATATAGCGAATCACGCCATCCTTTCCAACGTCAATTGACGTCTGATCAATGAAGAAAGAAAAGTTAGCCTCAACGCCGACCACTGCACGAATCAGATTTTCCGGCTTCGGAAATGCCGGTAACTGCGCCACCTGCTCCTTCCATTCTTGATCTTCAAAATCTTCACCAATGTTCTGCGCATGCGCACATGACATGCCAAGCATCGCAATGAAGATACATTTCACCCCTCGCAGGAACATCAGACTAGATCCATACAAAGTGATGTCCTAACGTGATCAGGAAGTAATGCTTCGAATGAGTAGTTTGGATGGTCTATGGCAAGCCGCATTGCAGCGCCTGACTTAACTGCATTCACTGCAGATACGGACAACTCAAATCTTAAGAAATGCACGGCGGAAGTCTTGACGTCATTTTCCCGATCAAGATCCTCATCGGCCATTGCGCATATGACCTCGCTCCCCACTGAAAGCGATACCCTGTCCTCAACACCAATGAGTCTTGCCAACTCCCGAGCCCGCTCAAGGGGATCGGGATATTCAATCATCATTGTCGCCTTGAAATTGGATCCGTCCGGAATAAGTGGATTGTAGGCGTCCAGTTCTTCTCTTATCGCCAGATCCTCGAAAGCTCGCTCGGCCCGCAGCATCTCCTGAACTTGATAGCGAATGGTCTTTTCATCTTCAAAGATCAAGGTTACATGTCCGCCCAGTTGCACACGACGATTCAGCTTGTGTGAAATGACGTCCGCTCGCATTATGCTTCGCTCGCGCGCGTACGCCTCAAGCGTCAAGAGACTTTCCCGGGCTATTTTTGGCATTTCCCCAATCCGGCTAGCAACAAGCAGCTAAATTCCATAGGCCAGACGCAACAGCGTCAGCGGATGAGCACTCTTGACGAACTTGCCATTGGCTCCCTCGCTCATACCCTGTGCGATATGCCTGCAGGCAATAGCACAGTCAGAACTGATGTAATCCGGATCGCCATTCGCCATCTGCCTAAAAACTGGTCGGCCTATTTTCATCGAATTGGCAAAGTACTCCGACTTCACACCCCATGTGCCATCATGACCAGAGCAACGCTCCACAGTATTCACCACTGTGCCAGGGATCATTTGCAGCATCTCTCGAGTCTTCTGTCCCATGTTCTGCACTCTGGAATGGCAAGGGATGTGATAAGAAACCTTACCAGGACTGGTCTCGAACGACGTCTTCAGCAAACCATCTCTTGCCCTAGAGACGAAATACTCGAATGGATCGAACATCGCCTTGCTTACCGCAAGTACATCCGCATCACCAGAAAACATGAGCGGAAGTTCCTTCTTGAACATTAATGTGCAGGACGGAACAGCTGTAAGTATGGCGTACCCCTCGCGCGCGAGCGCGGCAAGCGGAGGAATATTGATTTCCTTGAGATTTGCCACACTCTCAAGGTCTCCCAATTCCAGCTTGGGCATGCCGCAGCAAGCTTCTTTTTCTACGATCCTGAATGGAATCTCGTTATGCGCGAGAATTGCGAGCAGATCATGACCGATGTCCGGTTCGTTGAAGTTGACGTAACAAGTGGCAAAGACAGCCACTTTGCCAGGGGTCTTCGCTCCATCGCGGACAGGCCACGCGGAAGAACTCTTGGCCTTGTGCCGAAAACGAGATGGACTATAAGGTGGAAGAACTCGGTCACGGTGAATGCCGATCACCTTGTCCACCAGCGAACGAACAGGTCCGTTCCGATTCGCTGAATTGACAATCTGTGCAACGACCGGAATGGCGGCAAGTTTCCCTATAGCGTCCGTAGCCGAAAGTAACCTGTCCCTTATGCGTACCTTCCCCTTCTTGAACTTGATCGCCTTAGCGCGAAGCATAAGGTGGGGAAAGTCCACGTTCCACTCGTGCGGCGGAACATACGGACACTTCGTCATGTAGCAAAGATCACAAAGGTAGCACTGATCTACCACCTTCCCAAAATCACGGCGATCGACGCCATCCACCTCGCCAGTTTTCCCGTCGTCTATCAAGTCGAACAGAGTCGGAAATGAAGTGCAAAGACTGACACAACGCCTGCAACCGTGACAAATATCGAAAACTCTCGTCAATTCCTGGCCAAGCATCTCCTCATCATAGAAATTGACCGACTTCCATTCCAGGGGGTGTCGGGTCGGAGCCTCCAAATTACCTTCTCGCGTCGCCATGAATCCCCCCCCTCTGCGACCGACTTTTCCCGTGATAAGAATAAACAGGGGGGTAAGCCCCCCCCTTTTTGAATCAACTACAGAGCAATGAATCAGTCGGCCAGCGCATCCAGGGCTTTTTGGAAGCGATTGGCATGCGAACGCTCTGCCTTGGCAAGCGTTTCAAACCATTCGGCAATTTCCCCAAAGCCTTCCTCACGAGCCGTCTTGGCCATACCGGGATACATGTCGGTATATTCATGCGTTTCGCCGGCAATAGCCGTTTTCAGGTTATTTCTAGTGCTACCGAACGGAAGATCTGTCGCAGGATCACCGCACTGCTCAAGATACTCAAGGTGACCATGAGCATGACCTGTTTCTCCTTCCGCTGTTGAACGAAACACGGCCGCAACATCGTTCTGCCCTTCAACGTCAGCCTTCGCCGCGAAGTACAGGTAACGCCGATTAGCTTGCGATTCGCCAGCAAACGCCGCCTTCAAATTACCCTGTGTTTTTGAACCTTTGAGTTGCATCTGAACCTCCTTTGCAAATTCAAATTGGACGTGCTCTAAATTATAGAAACAGATTATTCATCCCGAACCTAAGAAGTCAAGCCCCCCCATTTTTTGGGGCCCTTACAAAAGGCCAAAAATGAGGGTTTGCTATGGAAACTGCTCGAGGGACTTACTTGACGTTCCGTCAACATTTTCCCCTGCTCCACCATTTCGCGGGCCGCGAAAGAGGTAGCGCGATAGCTCACCTAGAGCTTGCTGATAGACGCCACGCTTGAAGTCAATCACGGAATCCAACGGAATCCAATAATCGTGCCATCTCCAAGCATCGAATTCCGGCTTTTCAGACGAGCGAAGCGAAACATCACTATCCCGCCCAACCAAGCGAAGCAGGAACCAAATTTGCTTTTGGCCACGGTAATTTCCTCGCCATTCCCGGCGAATCCACTGATTCGGCACCTCGTAGCGCAACCAGTTCCTGGTGCGACCAAGAATTTTGACATGGTCTGGCAGCAAACCTACTTCTTCGTGCAATTCCCGGTACATGGCCTGAACGGGAGTCTCTCCGTACTTGATGCCACCTTGAGGAAACTGCCAAGAATGTTCCCTAATACGTTTGCCCCAAAACACCTCGTTGCGCGAATTGCAGAGGATGATGCCGACGTTCGGGCGATAGCCTTCTCGATCGAGCATGATCTTTCCAGCGTTAAATTGTTAAGAACATTCTTCCACATTTCGCCAATGATTTGGGGCCAATTTGGCTCTCCTATGGTGGATAAATTGCAACAGCCAACGACAGCAAGCCCGGGATTCCCGACCTTCAAGTTGGTTCCAAAGTAAAATCCAACCTCTCTCTACAACCCTCGGGAATATACGTCGCATGCGCGCCAGCAGATACATGATTTCCACGCTCAAGGAAGCTCCCTCCGACGCTGAGGTAGTGAGCCATCAGCTCATGCTTCGAGCTGGCTTGATTCGCCGCTTGGCTGGCGGTATATACAGCTGGATGCCGTTGGGCTTGAGGGTCGTACGCAAGGTTGAGGCCATCATACGAGAAGAAATGAACCGCGCCGGAGCCTTAGAACTCTCAATGCCCGTGGTTCAGCCGGCTGAACTGTGGCAGGAATCCGGTCGCTGGAAGGATTACGGCGCGGAACTGCTTAGATTTCGCGACCGTCACGAACGCGAATTTGTCATTCAACCCACCTCTGAAGAAGTCATCACGGATATCGCGCGAAATGAGCTTCGCAGCTATCGCCAGCTACCGATTCACCTATACCAGATTCAAACTAAATTTCGAGATGAACGGCGCCCGCGCTTCGGCGTCATGCGGGGGCGTGAATTCGTCATGAAAGACGGCTATTCATTTCACGCCAGTTACGAAGACCTGAAGCGCGAATATGGAAATATGCACGATACATACTCCCGCATATTCACTAGGCTGGGACTGAACTACCGGGCCGTTGCCGCAGATACGGGGGCCATTGGTGGAACAGGATCACACGAATTTCACGTACTTGCCGACTCCGGGGAGGATGCAATTGCCTTCTGCCCTTCATCTGATTTTGCAGCGAACGTAGAACTGGCCGAAGCCGTGGAGCCAGCGACCCCGAGAGGTACACCCTCGCACGAGATTCAGAAGGTGCCCACCCCTGGCAAAAAGACCTGCGCAGATGTGGCACAGTTGCTTGAGGCAAACCTCGGTCAGTTCATCAAGTCCATTGCATTGGTACACGAGACTGAGAATGGCGACGATGTAGATTTCCACCTCCTGCTGCTGCGAGGTGACCATGACTTGAACGAAATCAAAACTGCGAAACTACCCGGACTTGCCCCCTTCCGATTTGCTACGGAAGCGGAAATTCGCCAGTTCATGGGTTGTGAGCCCGGCTATATTGGTCCCATTGGAGTCCAAAAGAACGTCCGAATCATTGCTGACAAGACCGTCATCAACATGAGCAATTTCATCTGTGGAGCCAATGAGGCCGGCCATCACCTTATCGGGGTAAATTGGGGGCGCGACCTTCCAGAGCCAGATCTGATAGCAGACATCAGAAACGTGGTCGCCGGTGATCCCAGCCCGGATGGCAAAGGAACCCTTGAAATATGCCGAGGCATCGAGGTCGGCCACATCTTTCAACTGAGGACGAAGTACTCCGAAGCCCTAAAATGCACCTTTCTCGATGAAACTGGCAAGCAGCGTCCGGCCGAAATGGGTTGCTACGGTATAGGTGTGACAAGAATTGTCGGAGCTGCCATCGAACAAAATCATGACGACAGCGGAATAATATTTCCCGCGCCGATCGCGCCATTCCAGATTGCCATCGTTCCGATAGGATATGGCAAGAGCGAGCAGGTTCGGACAGTTGCAGACAAGCTTTACGCTGACCTCGTAGCCCTCGACATTGACGTCCTGCTTGATGATCGCGATGGTCGCCCCGGCGTCATGTTTGCCGATATGGAATTGATTGGAATTCCCCATCGCATTGTCATTGGTGATC
>CANIIN010000098.1 GCA_947467405.1 Betaproteobacteria bacterium
ATCGCTGGGCAACTGGCGGACCTGCAGCCGCTCGCACCGCCCCCCGATTCGTGGGCATCGCAGGACGGCGCCGATCTGGCCATCTGGACCATCAAGATGAGTCCCGGCGCGCGCTGGACGCTGCCCGCGGCCAAGGGAACTGGAACACGCCGCAGCCTGTACTACTTTCGCGGCAGCCAATTGAGCGTGGGCGCAGCGGGTCAGTTCGTGCCGGTCTCCATGCTGGCGGAACTGGACGCCTCGGTCGACGCCGAACTGGTCAACGGCGATGTGCCGGGCGAAATCCTCATCCTGCAGGGTCGACCCATCAACGAGCCGGTGGCGCAGCACGGTCCGTTTGTCATGAACACGCGCGAAGAAATCCAGCAGGCGTTCGCCGACTACCAGCGCACGCAGTTCGGCGGCTGGCCGTGGCCGTCAAGCGGTCCGGTGCATCCGCGTGAGCAGGGGCGCTTTGCAAAGCATCCGGACGGGCGCGTCGAGACGCGCGAGTAGCACTGCGCGTCGTCGTCCGGAAAGCTCGCTAGTCACCCATGCTGATGCCGCCGTCGGCGGTCACGATCGAACCGGTGATGTAGCTGGCGCGCGGATCGAGCAGGAACATGACCGCGTGGGCGAGTTCCTCGGGCTTGCCGCGGCGTCCGACCGGAATCAGGCCGCGGACGACTTCCTGGGCCTTTTCCGACATGCTGTTGGTCATGTCGGTTTCGTACACGCCCGGCACCACGACGTTGACGGTGATGCCCTTGCGCGCCACGCTGCGCGCCAGCGAGCGGGACAGGCCTTCGAGGCCGGCCTTGGCGGCGCAGTAGCCGGCCTGGGCGGCAACGCCCATGGTGGCGGAGATGGAGCCGATGAACACGATGCGCCCGCTGCCCTGGGCCAGCATGGGTTCCAGCGCAGCCTGCGCCAGATAGAACGAGGCCGACAGGTTCACGCCGATGGCGGTGTCCCATTCGTCGGTCGTCATGGCCTGCGGCTTGTTTTCCACCAGCAGGCCGGCGTTGCAGACCAGATAGTCCAGCCGGCCATAGGTCGCCACCGTATCGGCCACCAGCTTGCGGCAGACTTCGCGGTCGGCAATGTTGCCGCGATGCAGGCTCAGCTTGCCCGGGCCGTCCTTGAGCTTCTCCTTGACGGCATTGGCCGATGCTTCGTTGCCGGCATAGGCGGCCGCGACGTGGTGGCCTTCGCGGATCAGGCGTTCGGTGATCGCGGCGCCGATGCCGCGCGTGCCGCCGGTGACGATGGCGACGGTGTTCGTGGTTGCATTGCTGTTCATGAATCAGTCCAATCAGTGGATATCAGGTCGACATCTTGGCGATGGGTCGAGCGCCGATCTAGGGCGTGACGGTGTAGGTGTCCTTGCCGGAACGCAGCAGCTTGCCGGGAAATGCGCCCAGGAATTCGTTGTTGCGCACGATCTCGCGGCCGTTGACGATGACATGCTTCACGCCGATGGCGTCGGCATACAGTCGCCCGGCACCGGCCGGCATGTCGTTGCGGGTATGCACCGGGCCGCAGTCGATGGTGGCCGGGTCGAACACCACCACGTCGGCATGATTCCCGATCTTCAACTCGCCGCGCTCGCGGATGCCCACCAGTTGCGCGGGGACGGTGGTGAATTGCTGCACCGCCTGTTCCAACGAGAGCAGCTTGTGCTTGCGCACGCCTTCGCCCAGGACTTTCACGGTGCTGGTGAAGCTGTCGATCATGTCGAGGTGGGCGCCGGCGTCGGATGCGCCGACGATGGTGCGCTTGTCCAGCCACGCCTGGCCGCGCATGGCCCAGGTTTTCGCGTCGTCGCCGCGACGCGGCATCAGCAGCGAGGTGCGCAGTTCGTCCGCCACCACGATGTCCAGCATCGCGTCGAAGGGATCCTTGCCGAGCGCGATGGCGACTTCGCCGACCGTCTTGCCCTGATGACGCTTGTGGTCGGGGTGGAAGATTTCCGTCAGGCCCCATTCGGCCCATTTTGCCGTCTGCGCGCGCAGGCCGGCCTTGCTGCTGCTGGCGCCTTCGGCAAGTTTGCGGCGCCAGACCGGGTCGGACAGCGCTTTGATGCGTTCCGCCGGCGGCAGGCGGAACAGCGAGTCCCAGCCCGGATACATGTCCATGATGAAGCCACTGAGGAAGTTGACCCAGGTGGTGTTGACCTGTGCTGCAACCAGCGGCACCACACGAGCGCCGCGCGCGGCAGCGTAATCGCTGGCGGCGAGCTGCGACTCGAATATGTCGCGTCGCCGGGAATTCGGAATGAGCACGTTCCAGTTCAGCGGCCGGTTGGCGGCTTTCGACAGTCCGGCCAGCAGTTCGAGCTGCTCCGGCGGGAACACGTCGCCGATGATGGGCAGGAACTCCAGCGTGGTGCCCTCGAATTCACGAATCACGCCGGCCAGCGCGATCAGCTCCTCGTGCGTGGCGTGGCGCGACGGCACCGGCTGACCTTCGGCATCGTTATGCGACACGTTGATGGTAGAGGAGAAGCCCAGTCCGCCGGCCTTCAGCGACACACGCAGCAGGTCCTGCATGGCGGCGATCTCGGCATCCGTGGCCTGGTGGCCGACGGCGCGTTCGCCCATCACGGTGCGGCGCAGCGCCGAGTGGCCGACCATGAAGCCGATGTTCAGCGCCGTGGTGTTGTCCAGGCGCGACAGGAACTCCTCGAAGGTGGTCCAGTTCCACGGCGTGCTGGCTTGCAGCGCTTCCAGCGGCATGCCTTCCACGCGCGCCAGCATGCGCATGAGGTAGCTGGCGTCGTCCGCCTTGCCCGACAGCGGCGCGATGCTGAAGCCGCAGTTGCCGGCCAGCACCGTCGTCACGCCGAAGTGGCTGGAGGGGGAGAGGCTCGGATCCCAGAAGGCCTGCGCGTCGTAGTGGGTGTGGATGTCGACAAAGCCTGGTGCGACGACTTGCCCGGTGGCATCGATGGTCTGCTTGGCGGATCCTTCAACCTTGCCCATGGCGACGATGCGACCGTCCTTGATGGCCAGGTCGCCCGGTACGCCCGGCGTGCCGTTGCCATCCACGAGAATGCCGTTGTCGATGCGCAGGTCGTACATCGGATCAGATGGGGTGCTGGTCATGAGAGTCTCCTTGATGGGGCCGTGTTCGATGTCTGGTAGTAGACACCGGGTGCCGGTGCGCTGGGCCAGTTCTGCTTGCCGGTCTCAGCCGGCGCATTATGCCAGCGCGGCGTGTCGTGCCGGCTGGACTGGGTTTCATGACTATCAGTCGTGGCCCCATGACGCTGCCTGTAGATCAAGCACTGGTGCGGATCTTCAGACTATTTCCCTGCGGAGACAGGGCGGTCGGCGCGGACGCCGCACTCACGCCTTGGCCTTCTTCCCCGATGCCGCCGGCCCGAGCTCGGCCTTGCCGACAAACTGGCGCAGGATCTCGCTGGCGCCTTCCAAGACCCGCGCCACGCGCAAGTCGCGGTACCAGCCTTCCAGCGGCAATTCTTTCGACATGCCCATGGCGCCCATGATCTGCATCATGCGGTCCACCACGCGCGAGGCGGCTTCGACGGCGAACAGTTTGGCGGCGGCCGCCTCGCGGCGCACGTCGCGGCCCTGATCCTGCTTGTATGCCGCTTCCCAGACCAGCCAGCGCGCGGCATCGATATCGACGCGGCTGTCGGCGACGGCGAACTGCACCGATTGGCGCGTGGCCAGCACGGCGCCGAAGGTGTCGCGCTCACGCGCCCATTCCACGCCGATGCGCAGCGCCTCGTCGGCCAGGCCCACCGAGCGCGCCGCATACAAGAGGCGCGCGCGAGTCACCCACTTGCCCGCCAGTTCCAGCCCCTTGCCTTCGGTGCCGATCAGGTTGCCGTGCGGGATCAGGCAGTTCTCGAAATGAATTTCCGTCGGCCAGTGATCGCGCAGCACCGGCAGCATTCGCACCACCTTCATGCCGGGGGTGCCGGCATCGACCAGGAAGGCGCTGACGCCGGCGTCGGTCCGTGCGTACACCACGCCGTACTTGGCGTACTGGCCGTGGGTGATCCACATCTTGGTGCCGTTGATGACCCAACCCTTGTCGGTGCGCGTGGCCGTGGTGCGGATGGCGCGCGCCGGGTCCGAGCCGCCGGTGGATTCGGCAATGCCGGTGAAGCCGTAGTCGGCATTGGCCATCGAACCCACCACGTACTTCTCGATCTGCTCCGGCGTCGAGGCGTACATGACGATGGGAGGCGGATGGCCGAACACGCCGCCGCCGTATTCGGTGGGCGCATCGAAGCACCAGTAGCCGGCCTTCTTGGCCTTCTCCTGCAGCGGCTTCAGCACCTCTTCGGGGAAGCCGCGTGATTCGGGCGGCAGGGCCTGTTCGGCGGGGACGATCTCCTCGCGCACGAAACGCTCCACGGCGTCGCGCATCATGCGGATGTCTTCCGGCAGATCGAAACCGCTGAAGGTGTTGGTGCTCATGTGCGGATCTCTTCTGGTGAATGCTTGGGCAGGCTCAGCGCTTGCGGTTGGCGAAGGCCTGAACTTTGGCGCGCTGTTCTTGCAGATCTTCCAGCACCGACATGTGTGATGACACCATGTCGAGGTGCGCGATGAGCGACATGTCGCGGCTCTGGTACACCGTGCGCTTGAAGAAGCGGATGGCCGACTGCGACTGGGCGGCGATTTCGCGCGCGATCTTCATGGTTTCTGCCAGCACCACGTCATCGGCGAACACATGATTGACCAGACCGTAGCGTTCGGCATCCGTGGCATTGACGACATTGCCGCGCCACAGCATCTCCAGCGCGCGCGCCGTACCGACCAGGCGCGGCAGGAAGTAGCCACCGCCGTCGCCGGCGATCAGCCCCATGTTGATGTAGGCCTCGGCCACGGTGGCGGAGGCGGCCATGGTGCGCATGTCGCACATCAATGCCATGTCGAACCCGGCGCCGCGTGCCACGCCGTTGATGCAGGCGATGACGGGCTTGTCCATGCGTTCCATGTGCAGGGCGATGTGGTGCACGTGCTTCCACAGGTAGTCCTTGCGCTCCATGGCGTCCTGCGTCGGGAACTTCAGCATGTCCTCGACCGCGCCGCCGGCGCAGAACGCGCGTCCGGCGCCGGTGACGACGATCACCTTGACGGCGGGATCCTCGGACGCCTTGACCAGCGTCTGGTACCAGAGGTCGATCATCGGCACCGTGAAGGCGTTGAGCTTCTCGGGGCGGTTCAGCAGCAGGGTGCCGACGCCGTATTCGTCGGTTGTGAACAGGATGGGGGAGTCGTCTTGGTTGGTGGTCATGCGTGCTCCATGAATCATTCGGTGTGCAATGAATACGTCAGGCCTGCGGCTGCTTCATCAAGGCTTGGATCTCGTCGGACGAAAAGCCGGCCTCTGCAAGAACGCCGGCCGTGTGCTCGCCGAGTACGGGCGCATGCTGCCGCAGCGCACCCGGCGTGGCGGAGAACTGCACCGGGATCGAGGTGGTGATGATCTTGCCTTCGGTCGGGTGATCCTGATGCTGGAAGAACCCGGTTTCCTTCAGGTAAGGGTCGTTCGGCAGGTCCTCGATGCGCCGCACCGGGCTGTTGGGTACATCCGCGGCATCCAGAATGGCCTGCCATTCGGCAGTGGTCTTGTGTTTCAGCATTTCGCCGACGACCCCGTACACAGTGTCGATGTGGATGGTGCGCTGGTCGATGGTCGCAAAGCGCTCGTCAGCGGTCAGTTCAGGACGTCCCAATGCCGTGAGCAGTCGCCGCCACTGTTCGTCATTGATGGCCACGACACCGATATGCCCGTCCTGGGTGGGATAGGGTCGGCGATGCGGCGTGAACATGCGCGAATAGCCGACGGGGCCCTTGGGCGGATCGAATGCGCCGAAGAACAGGTGCTCGTGCAGCATGAAGGCCGCGGCAGTCTCCATCATCGGCACCTGCACCTGCTGACCGATTCCGGTGCGCTCGCGCGCATAGAGGGCCATGCTGATGGACGAGGCCAGCACGTAGGCGCAGAGCTTGTCCACGATCACCGTGGGCATGTAGCGCGGATCCGCGTCGGGGCCGGTCGCGCGCCCGATCACGCCGGCCACGCCGCTGGCGGCCTGGATCACGTCGTCGAATGCCGGCTGGTCGGCCAACGGACCATCCTGGCGGTAGCCCGCGCCGTAGGCATAGATGATTTTCGGATTGCGCGCGGCGATGGCCTGGTAGCCGATGCCGAGTTTTTCGGCCGCCTTCGGGCGCATGCCATGCACAAACACGTCGGCACCGTCCACCAGGCGCATCAGCGCGTCCATGTGGTCCTTGCGCTTCAGGTCCAGCACGATGCTGCGCTTGTTGCGGTTGAAGGTCAGGAACATCGCCGCCATGTCCTTGCTGCGCGTCGGACCGGTGCGCCGGTTGTCGTCGCCGCGGGGCGTTTCGACCTTGATGACGTCGGCGCCCATGTCGCCAAGAATCTGCGTGGCCAGCGGCCCCAGGACATTGATGGACAGATCGACGATGCGGACGCCGGCGAGCGGGCCGGCGCCGGTTGCAGTCTTGCTGGAATTCGTTGCCATGGTGACTTCGGTTACTTCGGTATGTTCCGGCACTTCACCATGCGCAGCGGGGTGTAGGTCAGGCAGACGGTGCCGTCGGCCTTCACCACCTTGTTGCGGGTGCGCACCAGGCCGCGTCCCGGACGGCTCTTGCTGGGCCGCGACTCGATCACTTCGCATTCCACATGGATGGTGTCGCCGGCGAAGGTCGGTCCTTCGACGTTGAGTTCCATGTTGAGGAAGGCGTACCCGGTGTGCTGCATGGTGGATTGTGCCAGCAGGCCTTCGGCAAAGCTGTACACCAGCGAGCCCGGCGCCAGGCGGCCCTTGATGTCCGACTCGTTCTTGATGAATTCCATGTCCGTGAACAGCGACTCGGTCATGTGGATGACATTGATGAAGGCGCAGATGTCGGCGTCCATCACGGTGCGGCTGAGGGTCATGAATTTCCGTCCTATCGGCAGATCCTCGAAATGAATGCCTACGCCGACCAGTTCGTATTCGCTGCTTGATGCCATTGCGTGTGCTCCTGTGAGTGCTTGTTTCAGGTAGAAAGGATTTGTTTGCCGGAGTGCGATCAGCCGTGCATGGTCAGGCCGCCGCTCACGCTGAGCACCTGGCCTTGAATGAAGTCGGCAGCGGGTGTGGACAGGAACACGATGCCGTTGGCCACTTCGGTCGGCGTGCCCAGACGCCGCATCGGGCTGGCGGTGACCAGGGCTGCGCGCAGTTTTTCGTTCTCGATGCTGTGGAACAGGGGCGTGTCGGTCGGTCCGGGGCAGATCACGTTGCAATTGATGTTGTAGCGCGACACCTCACGCGCCAGCGACTTGGTGAAGGCGATGATGCCGCCCTTGGTGCCGGCGTAGAAGGTCTCGCCTAGGCTGCCGACGCGGCCGGCGTCGCTGGATACCGTGATCACCTTGCCGTAGCGCTTGGCGATCAGTCCCGGCAGCAGGCCGTGAATCATGCGGATTGGCCCGAGGAAATTGATCCCGACCAGTTTCTCCCAGACGTCCGGCGTGTTGTCCAGGAACGGGCCGATCTTGTCCCAGCCGGCGACGTTGATCACGATGTCCGGATCGTGGGGCTTGGCGGCGGCAACGAAGGCATCCACCGAGGCGCCATTGGTCAGGTCGAGCGGCAGGAACTCCGCACGGCCGCCCGAGGCACGGATTTCAGCGGCCAGCGCTTCGCCGTCCTTCTGGTTCACGTCGCTGCCAATCACGGCTGCGCCGGCGCTGGCGAGTTGCAACGCCGTGGCGCGGCCGATGCCGGATGCGACGCCGGTCATGACGACGGTCTTGCCTGAGAGGCTGGTGGCTGTCTGCCAAGCGCTTTGATTAATCGTGTTCACTTGCTGGAGTCCTGTCGATGTCGGGTTGTTCAATGGCTCCGTACGACCCCGGAGGGCTGCGTTGGAGCCGTGCTTTGCATGAAAAAAATCAAACGGTGATTTCGGCGACCAGCGTGCCTTCTTCTATCGTTTCGCCTTCGTTGACGAAGATCTGCGTGACGACGCCGGGCTTTTCGGACGTGACCGGGATCTCCATTTTCATGGACTCCAGTATG
>CANIIN010000099.1 GCA_947467405.1 Betaproteobacteria bacterium
ACCGCCAGATGCGCCCAGAATGCAGTGCCGTTGTTCTTCATGCGCAACTCGGCCGTCTGCGTCGTGCCCTGTTCCGGGAGTTGCCTGCGCAACTGGTAGAAAATGTCCTGGTCCTCGCTGACTATGAAGCGGCTGATCGGCTGCTTCAACAGCGCAGCCCGGGTCACGCCGAGCAGGGTGGTGGCGGTGAGGTTGGCCTGCAGGATCAGGCCCTTTTCGCTCAAGGTGCAATAGCCGACCGGGGCCAGATCGTACAGATCGACAAAGCGCGCATGCGCGGCGGCGAGTTCCGCCTGCGCCCGCTGCAGTTCGTCGTTCTGCATCTCCAGTTCGATCTGATGCACGCGCAGTTCGTGCAGCGTCTTCCTGACGGATTCGGACAATAGTGCATCGGTGCTTGGCGGAGTCCGGGCGGTTCTTTCGCGCAGGGTCGCCTCGGCCGCGCTGCGCAACGTCGCCGCCGAACCCGCCGCGGCGGTGTTGTGCTGCGCGCTTTTCTGCTCGTCATCGTTCATGTTGGTCTTCCTTGAGCAATCTTTCCGTTGCCGCAATGGCATACAGGTTCCCGGCATCGTCCAGCAAGGCCGTCGCCGCGATCGATACGTCGAGGATGGCGCCGTCTTTGGCGAGGCGCTGACTTTGGTACGGTTCGATCTTCTTCGCCAGGCTCATCGCGGCCAGTTCGTTGAGCGTTTGCTGGCGATGCGCCGGCGGAACCCGATCCAGCAGCGTCATGCCCAGCGCCTCGGCTTCGCTCCAGCCGTACAGGCGCTGCGATGCCGGGTTCCAGGCCAGGATGCGGCCATCCATTGCCGTCAGGCTGATGGCGTCGCTGGCGTCGCGCAACACCACGGCCAGACGCCGGTCCTCGCTGGCTTGTTGTTTCAGGGCGTCCGCCATCTGCTTGCGCTCGGTGATGTCGGTGAAGGAGGTCACGACCCCCTGGATCAAGTCAGTGCCGGCGCGTTTGATCGGCACCGCGTTGACCGACAGCCACATCGGCGCTGCGTGGGGGCGGTCGTGAATGCCGATCACCACATTGTGCTGCTCCAGGCCCGTGCGCTGGGCCTCGGCGCCCGGCAGGGCGTCGATTGGAAACGGCGTACCATTCTCACGAATGGGCAGCCAGGCCGGATCGAACCCGGTTGTCCCCAGCAACTGCACACTGAATCGGCCGAGGATATGTCCGGCCGCCTCGTTGGTCGTGGTCACTCTGCCATCGGGGCCCTGCAACATCACGCCCTCGGACAATGACGACACCACCGATCGATAGCGCAGCGAGCTGTCCTCCAGCGCCGCGAGCGCCTGCTGCTGCGCCTACACATCGATAAAAGTGATGGCCGCCCCCTCGATGACGTTGTCCAGGGTACGGTAGGGCAGGATGCGCAGCAGGTACCACCGATTGCGCTTGTCCTGCACGGTGATCTCCCTCGGAATCAGGGATTTCAGCACCAGATCGATGTCCTGCGTCAGGTTGTCATAGCCGAGCAGATTGGTCACGATGTCGCTCATGGGCCGGCCCAGATCCTGCGGAATCAGGTTGATGATCGCGGCGATGGTGGGGCTGAAGTTCAGGATGCGCTGCTGCAGGTCGACAAACACCGTGGCGATGCCGCTGCCGGCCAGCAGGTTGCGATTGTCGTTGAGGGCCCGCGCCAACTCCACCACCTTGTTTTGCTGCTCGACGTTGACCGTGGCCAGTTCCTCGTTCACGGAATGCAATTCTTCCTGGGAGGTCGCCAGTTCCTCGTTGCTGGCCTGCAACTCCTCGTTGATGGACTGCATCTCCTCGAGCGCCGAGCGGAGTTCCTCGGTCGAGGTATCCGCGTCCTCGCGCGCGGCACGCAACAGTTGTTCATTGACGCGCAGTTCCTGCTGGAGCGCCGTAATGCGCGCATCGGCCGACTGGCCGAGGTTGCCCGGCTGCACAGGCTGCACCAGCTGACGCTCGAAGGCTGGCACCTCCTCGAACACGACCAGATAGCGGGTCGGCTGATCCTTCGGGAGATTGTCCGCCAAGACCGGAGAAACGGTCAGGTTGACCGGGATGAAGCTGCCGTCGGTGCGCACGCGCAGGCTGATGCGCTGCACGATCCCGTGCTGTTCCACCGCCGTGTACAGCGCGTGCGACAGATCCTGGCGCAGTCCTTCCCGGGCTATTGTCAGGATGTTGTTGGCGCCCGCATCACCGGGAGCGGGATTCAGGTACAGGCCGGTGTCCCCGCTCAGGTGCAGGATGTCGCCGTTGCTCTCGATCAGCGCACAGGCCGGTTCACGTAGCTTTTCCAGGGCCTGCCTGGTCTGCTCTTGCAGGGAAAGGCGCACCGGGATGGCGGTCATGGGGGGGTGTTGGGTCGCCAGGATGGTCGGTATTTTTGCAGCCGGGACGATATCCCCCAGCAGCACGCGCGGTGCGTGGTCCTGCCTCTGAAACAGCTTGGATTTGTTGTCGAGCACGGAAAATGATTCATCATTGTCGCCCACGCCTTCGGAGTTGCCCAGAAACAGCAAGCCGCCCGGCTTCAGCGCGTAGTGGAACAACCGGATCAGCTTTTCCTGCAATTCGGGACGTAAATAGATCAGCAGATTGCGGCAGCTGATCAGGTCCAGCTTGGAAAAGGGCGGATCCTTGATGGCATCCTGCTCGGAGAACGTGATCATGTCGCGGATGGACCTCCTGACACGGAAGCCAGCGTCGTGCTCGTAGGAAAAAAAGCGTTTCAGGCGCTCCGCTGTGATGTTGGCGCCGATCGACTCCGGATACAGGCCGGCGCGGGCAATGCTGATGGCGTCGACGTCGATGTCGGTGGCGTATATCCGCACCGGGTGGTTGAGCTTCAGGTCCTCCATGTGCTCGTGCACAAGGATGGCGATGGAATAGGCTTCCTCGCCGGTCGAGCAGGCCGGCAACCAGATGCGAAAATCCGCGTGCTCGGCCAGTCCGAGGAGCCTGGCCTTGAGCCGACTCTCCAGTTCGACAAAGGCCGCCGGATCGCGGAAAAAGCTCGTCACACGGATCAGCAGGTCTCTCAGCAGTGCCTGCACCTCGGTGGGGGTCTGCTGCAGGAATTTGACGTAGTCACCCAGCGCCTCGATCTGATGCAAGGCCATGCGCCGCTCGATGCGACGAACGATGGTGCCCGGCTTGTACAGCGAAAAGTCATGTCCGGTCTGGGAACGTATCAGGATGAAAATCTTTTTCAGTTCGTGCTGCGAGTCCCGCACGGCGAGGGGCGGGGCCGGCGCATGCGGTTGCTTCAAGACCTGGTTCACATAAGCGATGAGCTGGGCCGGCATCTGGGC
Source organism: Betaproteobacteria bacterium (assembly GCA_947467405.1). Classification (GTDB taxonomy): domain Bacteria; phylum Pseudomonadota; class Gammaproteobacteria; order Burkholderiales; family SG8-39; genus CAIYPG01. The sequence goes on from CANIIN010000099.1 coordinate 3,304, forward strand.
GGGCTCCAGCACGTAATTCGCCGCGTCGGTGTTGATGGCGCTATTGGGCATGCCGTCGAATGCGCTGGACTCCGGCTTCTGCACCATGACCATGCCGCCCTCGCCGTTGATCTCTCGCACCCCCTGGGTGCCGTCGGACCCGGTGCCCGAGAGCACGATGGCGATGGCGTTCTCGTGCTGATCCTGCGCCAGGGAGCGAAAAAAGAAGTCGATCGGCAAGCGGTGGCCGTGCGGCATGGACGGCGCGAGCAGATGAAGCGCGCCGTTCATGATCGCCAGGTCGTGGTTGGGCGGGATGATGTAGACGCAGTTCGGCTTCACCACCGTGCCATCCTCGACCGTGGATACCGGCATGCGGGTGTAGCGCGCGACCAGTTCCACCAGGATGCTGTCGTGGGTTGGATCGAGGTGTTGCACCAGCACGAAGGCCATGCCCGGATCGATGTCGGCGGGCATGCCGGAAAAGAACGCTTCGAAGGCGGCCAGGCCGCCCGCCGATGCGCCGAGGCCGACGATGGGAAAGCCGGAGAGGGTCTCCGCGGCCGGCGTGGTCGGCGTGGCCGGTGTTGCCTGTTTTGAAGCGGCCTGCGCCGGCGCAACGGTCTCGGCCTGCTTGCCCGGTCGGCTGTTCTTCTTCGCTCGTTGACTGCCCTTGTCCTTGCCGGTGTTCATGTCACGCTCCCAGTGGCCTGTGCTGGCATTGATCGTGGTCGTTACGCGATGTGCTGCGCTCTGCCTGCGCGGTGTCACCGTGTGCGGGAGGAGCGGCGGTTTTGCGAAGTGGGAAATTCGAACGCCCACCCCGCGTCTGAATATTTTGCGCCTTTGTGGGGATGGGAGAAAGGTCTTTGTGTGGGCGGGAGAAAGGTTTTTGTATCGGATTGTATTGGGTCAAGGTCGGCACCCATGCCGGCGCCGGTCGGTGTCGCCGTCGCTGTTCCTCGGCAGCGCGAGCGTGCGCCAGGCCCCGAGGCCGCCAATGGACTGCGTGGCAGGCGTTGTGCGCGCCCCGATCGCGGTCAACAGCATGGCGCGGCTGGATAACGCGGAGGTATAGTGGTTGCCGAGTCCAGTTTGTCGGCGAGGCAAAACATGTCCAGGAATATCGTCGTGACGCCCTCCTCAGACGTTGCCGTGGAACGGCGGCAGGTGGAGATGTGCGAACACAAGGGGATAGGCCACCCCGATACCGTCACCGACGGCGTGTGCGAAGCGGCTTCCCGTGCGCTGTCCTTGGCGTATCGGAAGGCTTATGGCCGGATCCTGCACCACAACCTGGACAAGGGGCTGCTGGTGGCGGGCCGCAGCAGGCCGCGCTTCGGCGGCGGGTCCATTGAAGACAAGGCGCGCCTCATCATTTGCGGGCGGGCCACCGTCCCGGAACCCGCCTTCGATGTGCCGGGGATTGTGAAAAAGGCGGCGCGCGACTATCTGGTGGAGCATCTGCAAGACGCGGCCGGGACGATCGAGATCGACACCCACATCCGTGAAGGCAGTGCCAATCTGGTGCAGGCCTTCGCCCGCGGCCAGCACATCCCCTTGTCAAACGACACGTCCTTCGGCATGGGGTTCGCTCCCTATTCCCCCCTGGAGCAAGACGTCCTCGGCCTGGCTGCCCTGTTGCGCTCGACGGCGTTCAGGCAGCGTTTTCCCTGCGCCGGAGCGGATTTCAAGGTGATGGGCATGCGCGTGAAGAACGAGGTCACTTTCATCATCGCGCTGGCGTTGGTGGATCGCCATGTGGCGAGCGTCGCGGAGTACCGGGCGCACAAGGCCCGTCTCGGCGACTACCTCACACAGGGCATCAGCCAGGGCGCCACTTTGCAGTTGAACACGCTGGACGACCCGGCCGCCACGGACGCCAGCGGCCTGTATCTGACCGTGTCCGGATTGAGCTGCGAAATGGGCGACGACGGGCAAGTCGGACGCGGCAATCGGGCTTGCGGCCTGATCACGCCGGCACGCCCCATGTCGCTGGAAGCGGTCGCGGGCAAGAACCCGGTCTCGCACGTGGGAAAGCTGTACAACGTCCTGGCCATGTTGTTGGCGCGCGATATTCACCAACGCCTGGAAGACGTGGAGGGGGTCACGGTGCAACTCCTGTCCGCCATCGGCGCACCGGTGGACCGGCCGCGGGTCGCCGCAATAGAAATCCGGGCGGCGCAGGGGGTGAGCGAGCCGCTGCGGCAGGCGGCGGCAAAAATCGCCGACGAATGGCTGGACGATATGCCCAAAGTCACCGCGCTGATACTCGATCAGGCGGTTTCGCTGTATTGAATCGTGTTGGCCTGAACCGCGTTGGCCCGGGCAATCCTTTCAGTCGGCCGGCTGCGACTCCGTGGACAGCGGCATGTTCGACGCCCACGACGCCAGGCGCACCGTCGGCCCGGCTTCGACCACGCGGCGCACGCCTTCCTCGATGGAGACGGTGTCTTCGCCGAGCAGCGCGATGGTTCGGGTCACGTCGGGCCAGATCGGATAGAGCTTGCCGGACAGATCGAACCGCGGTTCCTTGCCCATGATCCTGGCGGCGATGCCGACGTACTCTTCGATGGTCACGGTCTTGTTGCCGCAGAAGTTCACCACCTCGGGCGGGGACTTGGCGATGCCGATGGCGCGGATGGCCTTGCGCACGTAATCGGTTTCGTAGATCGGGCAGTAGCGGTTCGGCACGCCGGGGTAGAGGCCGATGGAGCGGCCGGCCGAGAGCAGGTCGATGCGCGAGGTGACGGCGCCGCCGCGCGGGCTGTACAGCGAGAAGATGCGCAGGATGGTGGCCGGCGTGTTCCATTCCCGCGACAGCGCCTGCACGATGAATTCGCCGCCGATCTTGGTGGTGGCGTAGGTCTCCAGCCCCGTATGGAAGCCGAACAGGTCGTCTTCCTTCAGCGGCCGTTCGCCCTGGTAGGCATAGGCCGAGCCTGAGGCGGCGAAGATGAAGGCCTTGCAGTCGCGGTAGCGCGACATCAGGCGCGCGGCGCTGTAGGCATTGGTGTTGTAGGCGGCCTGGCGGTTCTCGGGCTTTTCTGCCACCAGTCCCACCATGGCGCCCAGGTGATAGACCACGTCGATGTTCTTCGGCAGTTTCGACAGGTCCGCGTCGCCGCCGTCGAACTGGATGGTCTCCACGCCGTTCTCGCGCAGGCGCTTTTCGTCAGCCGGCACAGTGAAGCGCGCCGCGCCATAGACCTTGTTGTGCTGGGCCAGTTCCACGGCGATCGGGTAGCCCATCAGGCCGGAGGCGCCGGTGACCAGGATGTTGAGGCCCTTGGTGTTCTCGATGGTGGTGGTTGCGGCAGCGTTCAAGGCATTCTCCTTTGGGTGTGGTCGTTGTGTGACGCCCGGTCGGGGCGCCTGCACCTGTGTTCGGTGCTTTTGATCGGTCCGGCTTCGCGGTATTGTGGTGCCGGCGTCGTCGCGTCGCCATTGTCGTTTCTGTGGCGGGCTTTGGCAAAAACGGTCGGTGCGCAATGCGCCCTGTGGCCCGTCAGGCGCTGCGTCGCCGGCGCGGCGGTGCTTGAAGAATGGCTCTGGATAAGGATCTACGGGATGTTTCGATGTGCAACGGGAGTGCGGGTGATGGCCGGGAGCGCCGCTTGAGCGCTGCTGCGCACCGGCCTGCAACGGGCCGCTGGCAGGTCTGGATCGATCGCGGCGGCACCTTCACCGACGTCGTGGCGCGGTCCCCGACGGGCGAACTGGTGACGCGCAAGCTGCTCTCGGACCACCCGGAGCGTTACCGCGATGCGGCGCTGGCCGCCATCCGCGATTTGCTGGGCGTGGCCGATGGCGCGCCGATCCCGGCCGAGCAGATCGAGTCGGTGCGCATGGGCACGACCGTGGCGACCAACGCGCTGCTGGAACGCAAGGGCGAGCGCACGGCGTTGTTCATCACGCGCGGTTTCGCCGACGCACTGCGCATCGCCTACCAGAACCGACCGCGTATTTTCGATCTGCATATCGTGTTGCCGTCCATGCTCTATTCGGATGTCTTCGAAGTCGCCGAGCGCATGGGCGCACGGGGCGAGGTGGTGGCACCGCTGGATGAAGCGGCCACGCGCGCCGACCTGCAGCGCGCCTTCGCCGCGGGTTACCGGTCGATTGCCATCGTGCTGATGCACGCCTATCGCCATCCCGCGCATGAGCGGCGCGTCGCCGAGTTGGCGCGCCAAACCGGCTTCACGCAGGTGTCGGTGTCGCACGAGGTCAGCCCGCTCATGAAACTGGTGGGCCGCGGCGATACCACCGTGGTGGACGCGTATCTATCGCCGATTCTGCGCCGCTACGTGCAGCAGGTGGCAGGGGAACTCGCCGGCGTGCGGCTGATGTTCATGCAGTCCAGCGGCGGGCTCACCGATGCGGCGCGCTTCGAAGGGCGCGATGCGATTCTCTCCGGACCGGCCGGCGGCGTGGTGGGGGCGGTGCGCACGGCCGAGGCGGCGGGGTTCGATCGTCTCATCGGCTTCGACATGGGCGGCACCTCCACCGATGTGTCGCACTATGCCGGCGAGTTCGAGCGCGACTTCGAGACGCAGGTGGCCGGCGTGCGGTTGCGTGCGCCGATGATGCGCATCCACACCGTGGCGGCGGGCGGCGGCTCGATCCTGCATTTCGACGGCGCGCGCTTCCGCGTCGGTCCGGATTCGGCGGGCGCCAATCCCGGCCCGGCGGCGTATCGGCGCGGCGGCCCGCTCACCGTCACCGACGCCAATGTCGAGGTCGGCAAGCTGATCCCGGATTTCTTCCCGAA
>CANIIN010000100.1 GCA_947467405.1 Betaproteobacteria bacterium
GCAGGAACTGGCGCGCGTAGGCCGACAGGGATTCGACGTAACGGCGCTGACCTTCCGCGTACAGCGTGTCGAAGGCAAGCGAACTCTTGCCGGAACCTGACAGGCCGGTGATCACGATCAGCTGCTGTCGCGGCAGATCGAGATTCAGGTTTTTCAGGTTGTGCGTTCGTGCACCGCGGATGCGTATCTGTTCCATGGAATACCTTAGCCGCGGACAAACGCGGATGAACGCGGATCTTTTCGCGAGTTTTCGTAGACCAGTCGTTTGAACTGGGGTTTGGGGCCGAAATTCAGCAGCAGGCCGACTTCGCAGCGCGTGGCGCGCAAATAGTTCAGCAGCTGCGCTTCAAATGCAGAGTCCATTGCGCGTGCCGCCTTCAGTTCGATGATGACCTTGTCGTCAACGAGCAGATCTGCACGGAATGAACCGATTACCTGAGCGCGGAAGACAACCTCGATATTCGCTTCGGCCGTGACTGCCAGACCCTCATCGCGAAGTGCCATTGCCATTGCATTCCGGTACACCGATTCGAGAAAGCCGGCGCCCAATTCGCCATAGACGGCGAAAAAGGCTTTCAGAATCCGCTCGGTGATATCTTTGTGCAGTATTTCTTTATTCACAGGCTTCGTTGCGCGCTCTATCCGTGTTTTCCGCGTTTTCCGCGGCGCATTTCCAGACCGATCTGGCGAACCGAACCTGCTAATATACGCAACTTCTCCCGCGGTGCGCCAACAGATTCATGCCCCTATCCCTGCGCGTCGCCGAACTGGTTCCGATCCGATGATGTCCGCCCCGCCCTCGCACCTCTCAGCCGACCGTATGACGCCCCTGGAATTGCGTGCCGGCGCGTCGCTGGCGTCGCTGTTCGCGCTGCGCATGCTGGGGCTGTTCCTGATCCTGCCGGTGTTTGCCGTGCATGCCTCGCACATGACGGGCGGCGACAACAAGACGCTGGTGGGGCTGGCCATGGGCATCTACGGCCTGAGTCAGGGCATCCTGCAGATCCCCTTCGGCATGGCCTCCGACCGGTTCGGACGCAAACGCGTCATCGTGTTCGGCCTGGTGCTGTTCGCCATCGGCAGTTTCGTGGCCTCGATGTCCACCGACATCTGGGGCGTCATCATCGGCCGCACCATCCAGGGCGCCGGCGCCATCTCGGCGGCAGTCGTCGCCATGGCCGCCGATCTCACGCGCGAGCAGCATCGCACCAAGGTCATGGCCATGATCGGCGCGTCCATCGGCCTCACCTTCGCCGTGTCGCTGATGGCGGCGCCGGCGTTGTATCGCGCCATCGGCATGGACGGCATATTCGACGTGATCGGCGTGCTGGCGATTCTGGCCATCGCCGTGACCGTCTACGCCGTGCCACCGGAGCCGGTGGGCGAACATCGCGGCGGCGACGAACGTCGCGTCGAGGGCGCGTCGCTCGGCGGCGTGCTGCGCAACGTCGAACTGCTGCGCCTCAACCTCGGCATTTTCGTGCTGCACATGGTGCAGGTGGCCATGTTCGTGGTGGTGCCGGTGGCGCTGATCAACCACGCCGGGCTGGACGTGGAATCGCACTGGAAGATATACCTGCCGGCGGTGCTGATTTCCTTTGTCTTCATGATGCCGCCCATCATGGCGGCCGAGCGGCGCGGCAAGATCCGTGAACTGTTCATCGGTGCCATATTCCTGATGTTGCTGGTGCAGGGCGGATTTGCGCTGTGGATGGACAGCCTGACGGGGCTGGCTGTGCTGCTGACGCTGTTCTTCATTGCTTTCAATATCCTGGAAGCCAGCCTGCCGTCGCTGGTGTCGCGCATCGCGCCGGTGTCGGCGCGCGGCACCGCCATCGGCGTCTACAACACCACCCAGGCGCTCGGGCTGGCGGCCGGCGGCGTGGTCGGCGGCTGGTTGGCCCAGCATGTCGGCAATGTGTCGGTGTTTGTATTCGGAATCGCGGCTGTCGCGTTATGGTTGGTATTCGCCTTCGGCATGCGCGTGCCCGGCAAGATAAGCCGTCACACGCTCAAGCTCGGTTCGGTGCAGAATCACGACAATCTGCGCGAACAGCTGGTGCGCCAGCGCGGCGTGCGCGAAGTCATCCTGGACCCCATCCAGGGCATAGTGGTGCTCAGCGTCTATGCCGATACCTGGGACGAGCAGGCAGTCATGAAAATCATTGGAGGGAGTGCGTAAGTGGCTTCAGATTTGCGCACGACTCACGGGGCCCGGTTTCGAAACGGCGCCCCTGAAACCCCCAAGGCAGTCAAGATGGAAGTACAGGAAGTCGTCAGTGAAACAAAAACTACAGCGGGAGTGGACTAAATGGCTTCAGTAAACAAGGTAATCATCGTCGGCAACCTGGGGAAAGACCCGGAGACGCGTTTCATGCCCAACGGCGACGCCGTGACCAATATCACGGTCGCGACATCGGAAAGCTGGAAGGACAAGACCTCGGGCGAAAAGCAGGAAAAAACCGAGTGGCACCGTATCACCTTCTACCGCAGGCTGGCCGAGATCGCCGGCGAATACCTGAAGAAGGGTTCGCAGGTCTATGTCGAGGGCCGGCTCGAGACGCGCAAGTGGACGGACAAGGAAGGCCACGACCGTTACACCACTGAAATCATCGCCAGCGAAATGAAGATGCTGGGCAGTCGCGCCGGCATGGGCGATTCGGGATCACGCGATCGCGGCATGGAAGAGCGTCAACCCGTCGCGGCATCCGCCGGCGCCAAGGGCGGTGCCAAGAAGCCGGCCGGTGGCGGCGGCTTCGACGATCTCGACGACGATATCCCGTTCTGATCCTGCCTTTGCGGCATGAACCGGCGCGGCGCCGATAGCGAACGGGCTGATCCGGCCGACGAGGCCGGTACCAATGTCATGAGCAATCCCGGCCGGCGGCGCGTCATGCGCGCGGCGGGCGGCGCAGGGCTGCTGGCTACGCTGGCCGCCATCGGCTGGATCAATCCTGCTGATGTTCATGCGCAATCCGCCGCCCAAGCCGCAGTTCGTTCTGGTGAATGGAATGCTGCGGCGTTCGACGCCACCAGTCTCGATGATGGCTTGCGTATTCTCGGCGCCGGCGGCTCCACCGAGAGCGGCGCCATTCGCATCCATGCTCCCGATGTCTCGGAGACCGGCCCGGCCGTGCCGGTCGCGGTGAGCAGCGGCATTCCCGGCACCGACGCCATCGCGCTGCTGGTCGGCAGGAACCCCACCGCGCTATCCGCGCTGGTGGAGATTCCCGCCGGTACCGAACCCTATGTGAATCTCAACCTGCGCATATCGGAGAGCGGTCCGGTGCTGGCGCTGGTGCGCGCCGGCGGTCGCTACTACCACGCGCGGCGCGAGGTGACGCTCACCGTCGGCGGATGCGGTGAGTAGGAGTCGCGCGTCGTGACCGAACCAACGCGCATCCGTGCCGTGCTGCAGGGCGACCTGGTCGATGTGCGCATGCGCCTGACGCATGACATGGAAATGGGCCGGCGCAAGGATGCCGACGGAAAACTCGTGCCGGCCTGGTTCGTGCAGCGCCTGACCGTGACGCACAACGGGCGCACCGTCTTCGCGGCGCAGTGCGGCCCCATGATCTCGAAGAATCCGCAGTTCAATTTTCGCTTCACCGGCGGCAAACCGGGCGAGCGCATCGTGGTCAGCTGGGTCGATAATCGCGGCGAACAGCGCTCTGACGAGGCCGAGATCGCACTGGGCTGACGTTGCGGGCCGGCGCGCAGGTCCCCGGATGCGCCGGATTGACCCCTTAAATCCCGTTTAAGCCTTGAAATTCCGCAGCTTGGCCCCATCTGGGGCAGGTCGGCGGGTGTCCTTTCGGGTATAATGCCGGGTTCCGAATCAGGTGCAGATTTGCTTGTGCCTGTGCGATCCCGGGGCTGGATCTGGTCCTCGTGCTCGCCGCCAACTCATTGTCGTTTTCAGGAGGCCTCATGCCGATCTACGCTTACCGTTGCTCGTCCTGCGGGTTCCAGAACGATCACCTGCAGAAAATGAGCGATCCGCTGCTCACGGACTGTCCGGAATGCGGCAAGCCCGCGTACCAGAAGATGCTGACCGCGGCCGGATTCCAGCTCAAGGGTTCAGGCTGGTATGCCACCGATTTCAAGGGTGGCTCGACTGGCGTGCCGGCGCCTGCCACGGGCGGTGCTGCCGCTGCCAGTGCAGACAAAAGCGGTGGGGACAGCGCATCCAAGGACAGTTCGTCGAAGGATAGTTCGTCCAAGGACAGCGGCTCCAAGGATAGCGGTTCGTCCGCGCCCGCCGCGGCGGCTGCGCCTGCTTCTTCCGGTTCCTGAACAGGGCACACGCCATCACGACACGATGGCGTGCCAGCTGGTGCGGCATTGAAGTTTCAAGCCGCCACAGCGAATACGCAACACGCCAACACGCCAACACGAAAAGGGCCGGTCTCAGCGGCCTCGATAATCGACATTCATGAAAAAATATCTCATCACCGGCCTGGTTGTCTGGATCCCCGTCGGCATCACCATCTGGGTGCTGAACGCGATCGTCAGCACCATGGACCAGACGCTGAAGCTGCTGCCGCTCGACTGGCTGCCGGAGCATCACATTCCCGGTCTCGGCGTGGTGCTGACCATCGTGGTCGTGCTGGTCACAGGCGTTGCCGCATCCAACATCCTGGGCCAGCGCCTGCTCGGTCTGTGGGAGGGCATCCTCAAGCGCATTCCGGTGGTGAACTCCATCTACGGCGGCGTGAAGCAGGTCAGCGACACGCTGTTCGCGCCGGGCGGCCAGGCCTTCCGCAAGGCCGTGCTGGTGCAGTACCCCCGCATGGGCAGCTGGACCATCGCCTTTCTCACCGGTGCGCCGGGGGGCGATGTGGTCAATCACCTGCCGGGCGATTACGTCAGCGTTTACGTGCCGACCACGCCGAACCCGACCTCGGGCTTCTTCCTGATGATGCCCACGATCGACGTGATCGAACTCGACATGACGGTTGATGAAGCCCTCAAGTACGTGATCTCCATGGGCGTGGTGGTGCCGCATACGGTGCCGGTCGCCAAGATACGCAACGGACCGGTGGTCTGAAAGCGATCACTTCACCAGCATCATCAGCGCGCCGCCATCAACGCGGCGACATTCCTTCCACTCCTCTGCAGGTTTTCCGATGAGAACTCACTATTGCGGCAACGTCACCGCCGCCGACCTTGGCAAGACCGTCACCCTGTACGGCTGGGCGCATCGTCGCCGCGACCACGGCGGCGTCATCTTCATCGACCTGCGTGATCGCGAGGGCCTGGTGCAGGTGGTGAGCGATCCGGACCGCAAGGACACCTTCGCCAACGCCGAACGCATCCGCAACGAATACGTCGTCAAGCTAACGGGTCTGGTGCGCAAGCGCCCCGAGGGCACCACCAACGCCAACATGAAGAGCGGCGAGATCGAGGTGCTGGCGCATACGCTGGACATATTGAACGCCGCGCTCACGCCGCCGTTCCAGATCGACGACGAGAACATCTCCGAGAACGTGCGCCTGCAGCACCGCGTCATCGACCTGCGCCGTCCGCAGATGCAGAAGAACCTCATGCTGCGCTATCGCGTGGCCATGTCGGTGCGCAAGTACCTCGACGCGCAGGGCTTCGTGGACATCGAGACGCCCATGCTGACCAAGTCCACGCCGGAAGGCGCGCGCGACTACCTGGTGCCGTCGCGCGTGCATGACGGCCAGTTCTTCGCCCTGCCGCAGTCGCCGCAGTTGTTCAAGCAGATGCTGATGATGGCCGGCTTCGACCGCTACTACCAGATCACCAAGTGCTTCCGCGACGAAGACCTGCGCGCCGACCGTCAGCCCGAATTCACCCAGATCGACTGCGAGACCTCGTTCCTGGGCGAAGAAGAAATCCGCGGCATCTTCGAAGGCATGTTCCATTCGGTGTTCACGGAAGCCATGGGCGTCGCCCTGCCGCAGCCGTTCCCGGTCATGCCCTATACCGAAGCCATGCACCTGTACGGCTCCGACAAGCCCGATCTGCGCATCAACCTGACATTCACCGAACTCACCGACGTGATGAAGACGGTGGACTTCAAGGTGTTCTCCGGCCCCGCCACCACGCCGGGCGGCCGCGTCGCCGGCCTGCTGATCCCCAAGGGCAGCGAACTGACGCGCGGCGAGATCGACGCCTACACCGAGTTCGTCGGCATCTACGGCGCGAAGGGCCTGGCGTATATCAAGTTCAACGACATCGCCAAGGGTCGCGAGGGCATGCAGTCGCCGATCGTGAAGAACCTGTCGGACGATGCGCTGAAGGCCATTGTCGAGCGCTCCGGCGCGAACGACGGTGACCTGATTTTCTTCGGCTCCGGCAAGGCCAAGGTGGTGAACGATGCCCTGGGCGCGCTGCGCGTCAAGATCGGCCACGACGCCTTCGGCAAGAAGCACGGCCTGGCGACCTCGGAATGGCGTCCGCTGTGGGTGGTCGACTTCCCGATGTTCGAATACGACGACGACGCGAAACGCTGGAACGCCATGCACCATCCGTTCACCGCGCCCAAGGACGGCCATGAGGATTACCTCGAGACCGATCCGGGCAAGGCGGTGGCCAAGGCCTACGACATGGTGCTGAACGGCTGGGAACTCGGCGGTGGTTCGGTGCGTATCCATCGTGAAGAAGTGCAGAGCAAGGTGTTCCGCGCGCTCAACATCGGCGCCGAGGAGGCCAAGGTGAAGTTCGGCTTCCTGCTCGACGCGCTGCAGTACGGCGCGCCGCCGCACGGCGGCATCGCCTTCGGCCTGGATCGCATGGTGACGCTGATGACCGGTTCGGAATCGATCCGCGACGTGATCGCCTTCCCCAAGACGCAACGCGCACAGTGCCTGCTGACCGACGCGCCGTCGGTGGTGGACGAGAAGCAACTGCGCGAACTGCACATCCGCCTGCGGAATGTGGATACAAGCGTCGACAAGCCCGCCGCCTGACGGATGGGTTGCGTCATGATGGCAGGCGAGGCAAGGCATCGATGAAGCGCATCCTGATCGCGTCCCTGGCCGCGCTCGCGCTGCTGCTCGCGCCGGCAGCGCCGGCACGCGGACCGGCCACCATCGATGCGACGGAAGTCCTCACGCTGTCGCAGTTGCCGCCCGAGGCGCGCACGACGCTCGATCTCATTCGCCGCGGCGGCCCGTTTCCGTATCCGCAGGACAACGCCACCTTCAGCAATCGCGAGCGCATCCTGCGTTCGCAGCCGCGCGGCTACTATCGCGAATACACCGTCGTGACGCCGGGGCTCAAGCATCGCGGCGCGCGGCGCATCATTGCCGGCGGCAATCCGCCGCGGGAATTCTTCTATACGGAAGACCATTACCAGTCATTCCGTCGCATTCAGGAGTAGTCGATGAAAGCAGAATGGCTCAATGATGAAAAGCAGGCTGGCGTATTCCACCTGCGTGCTGATGCGCGCGAATTTTCCGAAGCCGCCACCGCGGCCGGATTGAACGCCTATCGCCTCGACATCGGCCACGCGCACGACAAGAAGGATCTTCTTGTTCATGTGTCGAAGGCGATGAACTTCCCGGACACCTTCGGCGGCAACTGGGATGCCTTTGCCGACTGCCTGAAGGATCTGTCGTGGGCGCCGGCGCATGGAGCGGGCTGGGTGATCATCCTCGACAAGAGCAAGCACTTCTGTGCCGGGCATCACCACGAGTTCAAGGACGCCATGGATGTCATGGCCGAAGCGGCCGAGTTCTGGCGCGGGCAGGGCAAGGCGCTGTGGACGCTGATCTGCGGTCCGGATGGATGGCAATCCGGCTGGCCTGACTCGCCGGCTGTGTAGGTCCGGCGCCGTTTCATGGCGGTTTTCACGCGGGGGAAGTTGCCCGTAGATGCCCATCCAGAGCCGATCTTCAGGCATTCACTCCCCGAATCCCGATCCCGATGAGCGACCCCAAACCCGCCTTCAAGATCCCGCGCTCGGTGCTGGTGGTGATCCACACCACCGACCTGCAAGTGCTGATGATGGAGCGCGCCGGCTGGCCGGGGTTCTGGCAATCGGTGACCGGCAGCCTCGATCGCGAGGA
>CANIIN010000101.1 GCA_947467405.1 Betaproteobacteria bacterium
CGGCGGGTTCCTCCTCCTCCTCCCCCTTTCCTGCCCCAACCCTCTTCGCGAGACGGATTAACCGGCAGCAGCATGGCAGTCCGGTTCGCAGGTGATGCGAACCAGCAAACGAGTACCTGACCGCGAAGAGTGGATTGGGGTTGGCCAGCGGGTTCCTCCTCCTCCTCCCTCTTTCTTGCCCCACCACTCTTCGCGCGACGGACAATAACAGTAACCAAGCAGCACCCGGTACGGCAGCTGCATGCAGCCGTGAGGGAGGATCCGGGCTTCAAGTCCATCCAGCTCTCGAAGAAAAGGAAACATCATGAACACACTGACCGCAAACAGCACCATCGCTACCCACGCCGGAACCGACTTCTGGGCCGATTTTGTCGCCCGCCTGGAGTCCTGGTTCGAAGAAACCCCGGCCAAGGCCGCCGGCTTGACCGCCCCGTCCGCCAAGACCATTGCCGAAAAGGCCGCCGAGCGTCGTTATCGCCGTGAAATGGCCATGCTGGAAGGCTGCCAGTAAGCGGTCCAACGATCGCGTCAATAAAAAAGGGCCTGCCGGCCCTTTTTTGTTTTGCAACCAGCGCGCCTGAGCACCGCTCAGCGCTGCAGCCACCACAGCACGGTCTGAATGCCCAGCACCGTCATCAGGATCGAACCCGCCAGATGCGCGGCGATGTGCAACGCACCCCACGCATAGCGACTGCTGGTGAGCAGCCCGACCGATTCCGCTGAAAAAGTCGAGAAAGTCGTCAACCCGCCCAGAAAGCCGGTGACAATCAACAGCCGCCATTCCGGCGCCAGGCCCGCCACCTGCTCGAACACCGTCACGGCGATGCCGATCAGGTAACCGCCCACCAGGTTCGCGGCCAGCGTACCCAACGGCAGTTCCGGCATCACCGCGTTGAAGGCAATGCCCAGCGCCCAGCGCAGCCAGGCGCCCAACGCCGCACCGATGCCCACCGCTGCAAAGCCGATGGCGTTCATTGGCCCGCCTTGTCGTTCTTGCCATCGTCCCAGCGGGCAGCGGCCACATCGTCAGAGGTCTTCGCTTCCACCCAGCGCTCGCCCTGCGGCGTGGCTTCCTTCTTCCAGAACGGCGCGCGCGTCTTCAGGAAGTCCATGATGAATTCGCAGGCGTCGAACGATTCACCGCGATGCCCGCCACACACCGCCACCAGCACGATGCGATCGCGCGGCTTCAAGGCGCCGACACGATGAATCACCGTGGCATCGAAAATATTCCAGCGCGTTTTCGCCTCGGCGATGATGACCTCGATGGCGCGCTCGGTCATGCCCGGGTAATGCTCCAGCGTCATGCCGCCCACGCTCGTACCGTCATTGACATCGCGCACCAGCCCCACAAAGGTCGCCACGGCGCCGACGTCGGCGCGCCCCATGCACAGCGCGTCGAGCTCCGCGCTGACATCGAAATCTGCCTCCTGCACGCGCACGCCCACGCTAGCCTCCGGTGACCGGTGGAAAGAACGCCACTTCGTCGCCAGCCTTCAGCACCTGATCGACCGCGGCCATGTCCTGATTCACGGCGATGCGCAGGTTGCGCGCCTCCAGCGCCTCACCCCAGGCGGCGCTGCGTAACGAGAGCTGCGCGCGCAGCGCTGCCACGCTCGCCCCATCGGCAACATCCACCTCTTCACCGGGAGAACCCAGTTGCTCGCGCAGGCGCGCGAAGAACAGCACCCTGATCTTCATGGCATGAGGTCCCGGAAGGCGTAGAACTTCACGCTGTCGCCGCGACGGATCACCTGCCCCGGCGGATTGTCGATCAGGCCGTCGGCCCACACCGTCGAACTCAGCACCGCCGAGTCCTGCGTCGGATAGATGTCCAACCCGCCCGTCTCATTCCAGCGCGCGCGCAGAAACTCGCGGCGATTGTCTGCCACGATCCACTCGAAATCAGCACGTGCGGCGATGGCACGCGGCGTCACGTCGTTCGATCCCTGCACGCGCATCACGAACGGCCGCACGAACCACATGAAGGTCACGAAGCTCGCCACCGGGTTGCCGGGCAGTCCGATGAAAGCCGCGGTGTCGCGACCATGGTCGCCCTTGCGCACGCGCCCGAACGCCAGCGGACGTCCCGGCTTCATGGCGATGCGCCACATCAGCAGTTCGCCTTCGGCTTCCACCGCCGGCTTGACGAAATCCGCATCGCCCACCGACACGCCGCCGCTGGTGACGATGACATCGCATTCGGCTGCGGCGCGGCGCAGCACTGCGCGCGTCGCCTCCAGGCTGTCAGGCACGATGCCGTAATCGCGCACCTCGCAATCGAGCGCGCGCGCCAGCCCGTTCAGCGTGAAGCGGTTGGAGTTATAGATGCGTCCCGGCGGCAACGGATCACCCGGCATCACCAGTTCATCGCCGGTGAAGAACAGCCCCAGCTTCACGCGCCGCATCACCGGCAGCGAACCGATGCCCACCGAGGCCGCGAGACCGCAGTCCTGCGGGCGCAGGCGCTGGCCGGCTCGCAGCACCACGGCACCTTGTTTGATGTCCTGCCCGATATAGCGAACCCACTCGCCGGCTTTCGGTGCCGCCTTGATCACCACCGCATCGCCGTCGGTCTCGGTCATTTCCTGCATCACCACGGCATCAGCGCCGTCGGGCATCGGTGCGCCGGTAAAAATGCGCGCTGCGCTGCCCGCCGGCAAGGCATGACCCACCGCGCCGGCCATGATGCGTTGCGCCACCTTCAGCCGTGTTCCCGGCGCCGCGACGTCGGCCGAGCGCACGGCATAGCCATCCATGGCGCTGTTGTCCATGGGCGGCACGTTCATGGTCGAGTGCTGCGATTCGGCCAGCACCCGGCCGGTCGCGTCCAGGGTGGGGATGGTTTCAACATCGGTCATACGAACTGCACCGTCCAGCAGGCGCGCTAGCGCCTCGTCCACCGACAAAAGATTTCCGTTCATTCACGACTCCAGAGAAGACGGCAGTTTAGTGCTATTTGACCTATTCGCGAACCGCGGCGATATGCCGCCATGGCCCATTACCCATTGCCAGCCGCCGCGCGCATTGCTACAGTAGGGCCGCTTCACCGGGGTCAACCAGAACGCCCCGTCAGACGGCAAGGCCACACCGCCGTCCAAGGTCTGCCATCACCCGCCAGTGAACCCTGGTTCGTGAAGACTGAGGACGTTGCCATGAACAACACCACCGCCTTGCCGCAATCCATCGCCTCCCTGCTTTCCACGCTCGGCACGCCGCGCGCCCCGCTCCTCATTG
Organism: Betaproteobacteria bacterium; assembly: GCA_947467405.1. GTDB lineage: Bacteria > Pseudomonadota > Gammaproteobacteria > Burkholderiales > SG8-39 > CAIYPG01. The sequence continues at coordinate 3,238 of CANIIN010000101.1, forward strand.
ACGTGCGCCGCGCCCCAGCATTCAGCGCTGACCCCGGCATGATTCCCGGCGCCATACGCCGCACGCCCGACGACGTCGCCGACTGGGCGCCGCAACTCACCACCATCGCTGCCGGCAGGCCGCTGATCGTGTACTGCGTGCACGGCCATGAGGTCAGCCAGAACACGGCGGCGCACTTGCGCGCAGCGGGATTCGATGCCTCCTACCTCGAAGGCGGTATCGAAGACTGGAAAATCGCCGGCGCGCCGACGATGCGCAAGATCGCCGCGCTCGGCCTCGACGGCAGCACGCCCAGCGCCTGGATCACGCGCGAGCGGCCCAAGATCGACCGCATCGCCTGCCCGTGGCTGGTGCGGCGCTTCATCGATCCGCTGGCGACGTTTCACTACGTGCCGGCCGAGTCCGTCATCGCCGAAGCAAAGAACCGTGACGCCATCCCCTACGACATCCCCGGCGTGCAGTTCTCGCATCACGGCGACAGCGGTGAGCGCTGCAGCTTCGACGCCATGCTGGACGACTTCGGCCTCGATGAACCGGCGCTGCGCGATCTCGCCGTCATCGTGCGTGGCGCCGACACCGGCCATCCGGAGCTGACGCCGCAATCGCCCGGCCTGCTGGCGCTGTCGCTCGGCCTGTCGGCGAACTTCCCGGACGACCATGAGATGCTGGCGCACGGCATGGTGATGTACGACGCACTGTACGCGTGGCTGAAGACGGCGCGCACCGAGCAGCACAATGCGAAACTGTTTGCAGCGCCGGCAGGAGCCAAGACATGAGCGACTCTGGACAAGCTGAACAACAACAGTCCATCAGCTTCGCCGAGGCCTTCCGCTACTGGCTGAAACTCGGCTTCATCAGCTTCGGCGGTCCCGCCGGGCAGATCGCGATCATGCATCAGGAGCTGGTCGAGAAGCGCCGCTGGATATCCGAGAAGCGCTTCATGCATGCGCTCAACTACTGCATGCTGCTGCCTGGCCCCGAGGCGCAGCAACTCGCCACCTACATCGGCTGGCTGATGCATCGCACCTGGGGCGGCATCGTCGCCGGCGGGCTGTTCGTGCTGCCGTCGCTCCTGATCCTCATCGCGCTGTCGTGGATCTACATGGCCTTCGGCGAGGTGCCCGCGGTGGCCGGCATCCTCTACGGCATCAAACCGGCGGTGACCGCCATCGTGCTGTTCGCGGCGTGGCGCATCGGTTCGCGCACGCTGAGGAACGCGTGGCTGTGGTCGATTGCGGTGGCGGCTTTCATCGCCATCTTTGCGCTCAACCTGCCCTTCCCCCTGATCGTGCTGGCCGCCGGCGTGATCGGCTACATCGGCGGCCGCGTCGCTCCCGACAAGTTCAAGGCCGGCGGCGGGCATGGCGCGGCCGGCAAATCCTTCGGTCCGGCCATCATCGATGACGACACACCCACGCCGAAGCACGCGCTGTTCAACTGGCCGCACACGTTGAAGGTCATTGCCGTGTTCGCGCTGCTGTGGATCGCCGCCATGGCCGGCCTCGTCATGACTTACGGCTGGGACTCCACCCTCACGCTGATCGGCTGGTTCTTCACCAAGGCCGCGCTGCTGACCTTCGGCGGGGCCTATGCCGTGCTGCCCTACGTCTATCAGGCCAGCGTGCAGACCTATCAGTGGCTGACGCCCGAGCAGATGATCGACGGCCTCGCGCTGGGCGAAACCACGCCCGGTCCGCTGATCATGATCGTGGCCTATGTCGGCTTCGTGGCGGCGTGGGCCAAGGCGGTGTTCGGCACGGGTACCGCTGCGCTTCTGCTTGCCGGCGTCATGGGCGCGACGGTGGCGACCTTCTTCACCTTCCTGCCGTCGTTCCTGTTCATCCTGTCCGGCGGGCCGTTCATCGAATCGACGCACGGCAACCTCAAATTCACCGCGCCACTCACCGGCATCACCGCTGCCGTGGTGGGCGTGATCGTCAATCTCGCGGTGTTCTTCGCCTGGCACGTGTTCTTTCCTGATGCCAAGGGATCGGGACTCACCGACCTGGGACGCTTAGATGCGTTCTCGGCGCTGGTGGCGCTGGCGGCGTTCATCGCGCAACTGCGCTATCAGGTCAATGTCATCAAGATCATCGGCGCCTGCGGGCTGGCCGGATTGCTGGCCAGGCTGCTGATGTAGAAATGCCTGAAGATCGGCTTCTGGAGCTGATCTTCAGGCATTTTGTGAATGGCTATCGGCAGCGCTGAATCTGTTACCGACCGACAGAACCGCCCAGTTCAGGGCCGTCTAACCCACGCTCCGTCTACCGAGATCGTCTGTCCGCTGATGTAATCGCTGTCGGCCGAAACCAGAAACAGCAGACACCCGAGCAAATCCCGTGGTTCGCCCAGCCGTTTGAAAGGCACCTGCGCACGCATGCCGTCCAGATAAGCCTGCAGTTGCTCGGGAGTACGCTTGCTTCTGGTGGTCACTGCATCAGTGGTGATGATGCCCGGCGCGATCGCATTGACGTTAATGCGATCCGGTCCCAGTGCAGACGCGAACCAGCGCGTCAATTCGACCACCGCATTCTTGCTCAGTCCATAGGGTCCGAACCCGGACCATGCACCAATAGACGACTGATTGACGATCTTCCCGCCACCCCGTTCCTTCATGGATGGCACCACGGCGCGCGTCGCGAGGATCACCCCCTCGACGTTGACCCGCATCAAGGTACGCCATTGCTCCATGGGACTCTCGAGGAAGTTCCATGCCAAGGGATTGAAGCCGATGTCATCCGCAAACACCGCCGCGTTGTTGACGAGAATGTCGATGCCGCCAAAGCGCTCGATCGTCTTCTTCGCCATATCCCGGCAACTGGCTTCGTCGCCGACATCGGTGACTACAGCGATGGCTTCGTGTCCGTCGGCCTGCAATTCCGCAACGACCTGCTCGGCATTGGCGCTGTCAAGTTCGGCAATACAGACTTTTGCCCCCTCTCGTGCCAGCGCCATTGCATACTCGCGACCGATCCCGCGACCGCCACCAGTGACGATTCCAACCTTTCCCTGCAGTCTCATTGTCCTCTCCGTCCGTTCATGGTTATCCGCGCTACTTTACCCCCTGTGAATCAAGTCGATCAAATCGGAATGTTGTAGAGCTTCGCAGCGTTCGTGCTCATGACTTTCTTGACGACCGCCGGATCAACGTCCTTGAGCCCCTCAATGGTGCGCTGGACCGCATTCGGGTAAACGCAAGTGGGGTGCGGAAAGTCGCTCTCGTATAGGACGTTGTCCTCGCCAACCTGGCGAATCTGGTCGCCTTCGTAGACCCAATGTGGCTTTCCATCCACGTTCTTGACCTGCGGCACAAGGTCCTTCCATTTGGCCGTCGCACGACTGATCCACATGTCATGCGGCTCGGTGACAATGGCCTCCGGCGTGATGGTTGGAAGCGACGAGGGTGTAAACCCGTGCAGATCATCTGGGCTGGGGTTTTCCAGCAGGCGTCGAAATTTTGCTGACGGAAAATTGCGATCTTCTCTTGTCGCGTATATTTGCGGCTGCAACAACTATATTAAGGAGACACCTTGAGCACTCATCCCCTGCGCGACAAGACCGCCGTCGTCGGCATCGGCTCGACCAACTTCGCGCGCAACATCGGGCGCACCGAACACCAGACCGCCATCGAGGCCATTACCAAGGCCTGCGCCGACGCCGGCCTGAAGACCAGCGACATCGACGGTATCTTCCGCGTCGACATGGATCCGAACATCGAACCCGACCTGTCGCGTTCGCTGGGCATCAAGAACCTGCGCTCCTTCGCCAGCTACTGGGGCGGCGGCGGTGCCACGGCGGCGCCGGTGATGGGTGCGGCCATGGCCGTGGCCACCGGGCAATGCGACGTGGCCGTGGCCATCCGCAGCCGCAACCGCGGCTCGGGCGGACGCCCGTGGTCGCGCGAAGGCGCCGCGCCGCGCATGACCGGCTCGAAGGCCTTCGAATTTCCGTACGGACTATTCAACCCGGTGGCGTGGATCGCGCTGCAGGCGCGCAGCTACATGCATCGCTACGGCGCCACGCCGGCGACCTTTGCGCGCGTGGCCGTGGCTCAGCGCGCCAACGCCGTGCACAACCCCAACGCCTTCTACCGCGATCCGATCACCGTGGAAGACGTGCTGAACTCGCGCATGATCGCCGATCCGCTGCACCTGCTCGACTGCTGCCCGGAGATGGACGCCGCCATGGCGGTCATCGTCACCAGCCGCGAGCGCGCGCGCGACCTGCAGCAGAAGCCGGTGCTGATCGCCGGCGCCGTGCAGGGCAACAACGGCCGCTCCAACCTGCACATGTCCGGCGTGTATTCGAAAGACCCGCTCGACTACGCCGCCAAGTACGCCGCGGTCGACTTGTACAAGGCCGCCGGCATCACCGCCAAGGACATCGACGCGGCCATGCTCTACGACATGTTCTCGCCGGTGGTGATCTTCGGCCTCGAGACCTGGGGCTTCTGCAAGCAGGGTGAAGGCGGTGCGTTCGTGGAATCGGGCGGCATCGACTTCGACGGTCCGTTGCCGGTGAATACGCACGGCGGTTCGCTCTCCGAGGTATACCTGCACGGCTTCAACCACATCCTCGAAGGCGTGCGCCAGGTGCGCGGCACCGCGGCGCGCCAACTGAAGAAGGCCGACAACATTCTCTGTACGGCGGCGCCCATCGCTCCGACAAGCGCTGTGATTTTCCGGAAGGATCGCTAATGAATACCAACGCACAAGCCGCCCGTCCGCTACCAGACACCGAAGACGCGCTTTCCAAACCATTCTGGGATGCGGCCAAGAA
>CANIIN010000102.1 GCA_947467405.1 Betaproteobacteria bacterium
GATTGGGTGCCGCGGAGGCTTCGGTTTTCATGCTGCCGGAATTATACGGTGGCACACACCAAGAGACTCGCTTGGCTGGATTGTCGGGGCGCTGGTTCGGCGCGTTAATGAAGTTACTCCAACCCTGTTTGACTCTCTTTTCAGACCGTCATAGCTGAGTCCATGAATACCTGCACCGTAGCCCGAGAAGTCGTCCTCCAATCGACATGGGAAAGACTGTTTATTGTCACCCTGCGCTACTGCGGAACGATGTGCGCTATGTCGGCGATTTTCTTGAGCTTGGCGTACTCCTCCCGCAGGTACTGGTTGGTCTGGTCTACCGACAATCCCACACCCTGAATGCCCAAGATCTTGGTGATCTGCGCGTCGAACTCCGGTGACTTGGCTACTACGGTCATTTCGGACGAAATGCGGTCCAGGATCGGACGGGGCACCGCGGCACTGGCGAACAGATAGAACGTCGCCATCGGGTCGTGCACGAAGCCCTGCTCCCGGAAGGTCGGAACATCGGGATTGCCCGGACGACGCTTGTCTCCGCCAACCGCGATCGAAATGATTTCCCCCGTTCTCATCTGGGGGGGATTGGATGCGCTCAAAGTTGCGTCGATGCGATTGCCGACCATCTCGAGCTGGATCGGGGCGATGCCCTTGAAGGGGATCACGTTGCCGCTGAAGCCCAGCGCCGCCTGAAGCGCATGGATTTCCACTTCGTGCGTTCCGGTCGCGACCGCACCGAGGCTGACCTTGCCGGGATTGGCCTTGGCGTACGTCACGAAGTCCTTGAGCGTGCGCACGTTCATGCCGCGGCTGATGAGAAGCTGGTACGGCAGCAACCCGAACAGGGACACGCCGGTGAGTTCCTTGATCTCGATGGGCATGTCCTTGACGAACAGCTGGCTGGTCAAATGCGAGGCGCTGACGAGCAGTGTGTGGCCGTCGGCGGGCGCGGTTCGCGCCACATAGGTGGCAGCGACGAGTCCGCCGGCGCCGGCCCTGGACTCGACGATGACGGGCTTGCCCAAGGTCTTTTCGAAATGGGCGGCGATGACCCGCGAGATGGGGTCGAACGTGCCGCCAGGGGGCGTGCTGTAAATGAGGGTAATCGGCTTGGTGGGGTAAGATTGCGCGAACGCGGCGGTAATGCAAAGCAACCCGGCTGCAAGCGCGGCGAACGCGCGGATTGTCGGTTTGAGTGACATCCAACCTCCTTCAAGTAGTTTTAAAAGAGGGGGGAACGACGCGCAGGCTTAGAGGCATCCCAACACTCCCAATGCCCCTCTCCTCGCATTGGGTTCGTGCCAAGATTAGCGTAAATCCGCCCGGAACGTCCCGTCGTACAAAGAGAGCGCTCCAAAATATTCTGGCAGGGCTACTTGACCGAGCGCGGCGTCATCTTCGCAAAATCGCCCGTGATGATTCGAGCGCTTAGGCCGTCCTCGGCGGGACGGACGTAACTGCGGTAATTGCTGTAGGAATTAAGAATTCACTGAACAAGGGGGCATGCCCCCTTGTATGTCCCCCACTTCAGAGGGAAGCTTGTTCGAGCGTTTTTATTTCCAGGACTTGATCAGCGCTTCCTTAAGTTACTCTGCCCCTGTTTAACCTCGCCTAATATCTTCAAGCTGACATGAAAGCCCATTACTCTCCCATGATAAATACTAAAAAAGGTCGCCGTTTCCAACGGCCGTCAGCTACCCAAGCTTGTCCGAACATCTCCATCAAAAGCCTGTTTTGAATCCATTCAGGAAAACCGTTGGTGGCGGCATCCGCTTCGTGGCAGAACCCGTTGACGTGGTTTGTGGCAGAGATTTGGACGGGGCGCCTGCCCTAGTCATGGACGAGGAATTCGAGCGTCTTGAGAAGCCGGCCGCAGGCGGAGTTCGGCCATGGGTCGCTCGCTTCATATTGCGAATGGGTGGTTGGCGGATCGGGGGGGCGCCCCCCAACTTGTGCAAGTACGTGATCGTTGCAGCCCCGCATACGGCCTGGATGGACGGTGTGTGGATGCTTGCGTTCGCTTGGTATTGGGGCATCAATCTGGCCTGGATTGGCAAGGCTTCGCTGGCCAAGGGGCCGCTAGGCTGGCTGACGCGACGCGTGGGGCTGATACCCGTTGATCGATCCGCCGCACAAGGCCTGGTCGCGCAGATTGTCGAGCAATTTGACAAGCGCGACTCGCTGTTTCTGTCGATCCCACCAGAGGGCACGCGCGGCAAGGGTAGCTACTGGAAGTCTGGTTTCTACCAAATCGCTCGCGGCGCTGGGGTGCCGATCTGCTTGAGCTATCTTGATTATGGTGTGCGGGAGGCGGGCTTTGGCCCGATGATCAAGACCAGTGACAATATCGTCGCCGATATGGATCGAATCCGTGCGTTCTACAAGCCCGAATGGGCGCGCCATCCCGGCCTGTTTACCCTTCCACGACTGCGCGAAGAGAGTTCAATCCCGATGGTCTCAATTGAAGCGAGCAACAATTTGGCCGTTGACTTGAACGGACCGTTGCGCGAGGTGGTGCAGGATTGAGAGCGAGGCCGTTCGTTCCGGGCGACTGCTACGGTGGGCTCTGCTATCTGACCGGACGTGGCGACCTTTCGGCGCGCTGCTGTCAAATGCTCGCAGGACTGTCGCAATAGTCGAAGCCTGCGAAGCCGTTCCCCGGTTTGTCGAATTGAAAGCGTTACTACTCAGCATCCTCCCAGCTGACATGCTGTTCAGGGCCTCATTTCCGCTGCTGGTGCGTGATATAGTGCGCGCCCCGAAACGACAGCGCGTTAACCGGCCAGTCATGATGGCGTGGGAGTGAGTACGGGTGATGCGCGACCACGATTAAGGATAGGCACAGGCCCATGGATCTTCAACTTTCCGGGAAGACCGCGCTGGTAACCGGCGCCTCAAGAGGGATCGGGCGGGCCATTGCGCGGACCCTTGCGGCGGAAGGTTGCAACCTGCATCTGGCGGCCCGTTCCACAGCCGATCTCGAACTGGTGCGCGCTGAACTGTCGGCCGTAGAAGGCATCGAGGTCACGGCGCATGCGCTGGATTTGTCGCGCAATGCGGACGTGAATGCACTCGGTGCCCGTTGCGCAGACGTCGATATTCTCGTCAACAACGCGGGGGCGATCCCGTTCGGCGGCTTGGTCGAGGTCGATGCGCAGCGCTGGCGCGAGTCCTGGAATCTCAAGGTGTTTGGCACCATTGACCTCACCCGCGCGATTTACGCGCGCATGCGTGAGCGCCGCAGCGGCGTGGTGATCAACGTCATTGGCGTCTCCGGGGAGCGCTTGCGCGCCGATTACCTCATAGGCACCACCGGCAATGCGGGGTTGATGGCCTTCACCCGGGCGCTGGGTGGCGAAAGCGTGGATTACGGTGTGCGCGTGGTGGGTGTCAATCCCGGCAAGATCAACACCGAGCGGATGCAGATGGTGCTGGAGAATCAGGCGGAGAAACTGCTCGGCGACCGCAACCGTTGGCCGGAGATGATGAAGAATGCGCCGCTTGGCCGTCTCGGTCGTCCCGAGGAAATTGCCGATGCGGTGGCGTTCCTCGCGTCCCCGAGAGCGTCTTACATCAGCGGCACCATCGTTACAATCGATGCCGGGCTCGCCGCGCGCAACAGGGATTAGCCGGGATTTTGTTGGCACCCAGTCGCGCATTGGCTGGAATGTTCATGGGCGAAGCGCTCGCGTTGTCAGTCGGCTATATACGCTGTCCGATTGGCGGACGCGCCTCAAGCTCTGTGCATAATAGATGGCGGGCCTCACTTCACGGCCGCAATTCAATATTGGAGGAAACATGATGACGAAAAAAACTTTGAGCGTTGGTCTGCTTGCGAATTGTTGGAGGAGCCTGGGCACTTTCGGGGCCGCCATCCTGCTGGGCATTGTCGCGATTCAAGCACCAATCCAGGCGCAAGCTCAAGTGCAACCCTTTCCGAGCAAGCCGGTCACGGTGATCTATCCCTACGGAGTCGGCACGACCCTGGAGACCACCTTGCGGGCCGTCAATGCCGAAGTCGCCAAGATTCTCGGCAAGCCTGTCCTCGTGGAGAATCGCCCGGGTGCCAATGTGCGCTTGGGCATTGCGGCGATTCAGCGTTCCCCGGCTGATGGCTATGTGCTTTCCTTTACGCCCGACACTGTTCTGGTTCATCAGCCACTGATGGACAAGGACTTTCATCTCGAGCTCAATAAGGATTACACGCCAATCACTTTCTATATTCGTGCCGAGCTGATCGTCGTCGCCCATACCCAAGTGCCATTCAAGGACATCAAGGGACTGATCGCTTATGCGAAGTCCAATCCAGGCAAGCTGAATGCGGCGGTCGTGCCTGGCAGCATCACCGAGTTGGCCACCCAGATGCTGATCCAGAAGGCTGGCATCAACCTCACCATGATCCCCTACAAGGGCGCCGGCGATTCGATCACTGCCCTCCTGGGCGCCCAGATTGACGTGATGATCAACACGCCGCTGATGGTGCCGCACATCGAGGCCGGCAAGCTGATCGGGCTGGCCACCGCCAGCAAGGAGCGCGGACCGATTTTGCCGAATGCGCCGACCCTGATGGAAGCCGGCGTCCCCATGTCGCTCTACAGCTGGTTCGGCATTGTCGGTCCGGCCGGCATGCCGGCGGACGTGGTCGAGACGCTGAACCGCGCGTATCGCACCGTGATGCAAAAGCCGGAGATTGTTGCCGTATTGGCCAAGGGCAATTATGTGCCCGATACCTCGATGTCGGCGGCGGACTTCGGCAGGTTGATCGCTCAGGAAAAGGAAACCTGGAAGCCGATACTGGCCAATACCACCATGCCCAAGTAGCGACCGATCAAACGAATCGGCAGCCAGCCCCGCGGTGGCATGCACCGCAGTCTTCGGGGCTGCCTAGCTGTTCCACCGTTAGTGAAGCGGACTGATCCTGCATCCCGGATCATCCCGCGTCACGGCTTCGCGAAACAACTGCTGCTTTCGGACTCTGCCTATTCGTGACAAACGTGGCCGTCGTGAAGGGCCAGGAAATGCAGAACCTGTTCGGCGCACGCCGCCGGTTGCAGAGACTGGACCAGGTGGTAGGGGCCGGGGAGGTGCACGATCTTGATGTTGCGGATGTCCTGGCGAATTTGCGCGAGTTGATCCTGGCTGGTCACTGCGCCAGCGGCGGGGTACAGGCCGAGGACGGGTGCTTCGATTCGCTTCAGGAACGGCCGGGCATCGACTTTCGAGGCGAGTTTTGCCATCGCAATGAGCACGTTGACGTCCGATTTTCCCATTTCCGCGGAGTACCACTCGATGTGGCCGGGATCATCATCCGCCGGAAAGCTCGAGCGGCCGCTGCGCTTGCCTTCCAGCGCCCATCCATGCGAACCCATCGTCCGCAGTGCGTCGGTCCAGGAGTCGTGGCCAAAGGCAAAGGCTTTTTGCGTGGCGGCGTCGATTTCGAGCGGAGCCGTGAACAGTGAAAGTGTGCGCACCAGGCGGGGACGCTCGGCGGCCAGCGCAAATCCGATGATGCCGCCCAGCGACTCTCCTCCGAAGTGGAATTCCTTCGCACCCACATGGGCGGCGATGCATTCCAGATCCTCGATGTATTGCGCAACGTTGATGCGTGCATCGAAGTCGAAGTCTTTCGACGACTCGCCCAGTCCGCGCAGATCGGGGCATATGACTTTGTACCAGCGGCACAGGTAGGGCACCATGCGATTCCAGAACTTGGATGACCGGGCATAGCCGTGCTGAAGGATCAGATACGGGGCATTCTTCCACTCATCGGTGCAGTCATGAATTCTGTAGTGGAGGTTGATGCCGTCTTTCGAGCGTGCGTAAGGCAATTTCGATCCCCTTTTCCAGGTAATGCAGGTAATGATGGCCATGCCATCTTCTGGGCGACGATAACACGAATGCCGGAGCGGAAAAGGGGACACTGACGGCCCGCATTGCACCGCCCACGCCCTTGGATTAGGCTTGCACCCATGCATGACAATACGCTCACAGGGTTTTTCGGCGCCGCCTCGGGCGGTCTGTTCTATCGCGACCGCGCGATCACCTATGCAACGCTGGCCGACGAAAGTGCGCGACTGGCGGGCGCATTGCGGGCCGTTGGCGTCGGGCAGGGCGATCGCGTCGCGCTGTGGCTGCCCAATACGCCGGCATGGCTTGCGACTTTCTTTGCCTGTGCGCAGTTGGGTGCCATTGCAGTATCGGTCAACACGCGATTTCGTAGCCACGAAATTTCCGATATTGTCCGTCGCACGCGCGCAAAGGTGCTGTGCTACTGGCCCGGGTTCCGGCAGATCGATTTCAGCGCGATTCTCGCCGGTTGCGATGCCGAAGCGTTGTCTTCCCTCTGTGCTCTGGTGGCCTACCACGAGGAGGATGGAGGCGTGCCGGCCGAAGTGATCGGCAGACCGGTCCATTCCTATGCCGGGCTGATCCAACGACCGGCGCTTGCCGATGACGTCTCGCGGCCTGATTCGGGCTGTATCATATTCACCACGTCGGGCACCACCAGAGCGCCGAAGTTCGTGCTGCATGACCAGAAGGCGCTGATGCGTCATGCCACCGATGTCGCCACAGCCTTCGGGTACAACGATGAGCGGGCGCGTGTCCTGGTCACGGCGCCGCTGTGCGGTGTATTTGGTTTTTGCAATGCGATGGCGGTCATCGCCGCCGGTCGGTCGCTGTTGATGTATCCGACTTTCGATGCCCGCCAGGCGGTTAACGCGATGAGGCAATATGCCATCACCCACGCCCACGCCACCGATGACATGATCCACCAGATGCTGGCTGCCGCGCCGGAACCGCAGCCGTTTCCCGGGGTGAAGTTTTTCGGTTATGGAGCGTTCTCGCCCGCGCTCGCCGATCTGCCTGCGCGCGCGGAAGCGCGCGGACTCAGGCTGGTGGGCCTCTATGGCATGAGCGAATTGCAGGCGTTCGTCGCATTGCAGGATGAATTGGCGCCGCTTTCCGACCGGTCGCCTGCTGGCGGTCGCCTTGTCGCGGCCGATGGTCAGGTGCGCGTCAGCGACACCGAAACAGGAGCAGTTCTGGCGCATGGTGTTGCCGGGGAGTTGCAGTTCCGCGTCCCGAGCCTCATGGCATTGTATTTCGAGAACGATGAGGCGACTCGCTCAGCGTTCACTGTCGACGGTTGGTTCAGAACCGGCGACCTCGGCTATACCCTGGCCGACGGACGCTTCGTGTTCGTGGCCCGTCTGGGCGACGCGCTGAGGCTGTCCGGTTTCATGGTGAGCCCTGCCGAGATAGAGGACGTTCTGCAGGAGCACGCGTCAGTGGACATGGCGCAGGTGGTGGGGGCGGAGACCGAAGCGGGTGTGAAGCCGGTTGCATTCGTCGTGCTGAAACCGGGCGCGAAGTTCGATGAGCAGGTGCTGCTTGCTCACTGCGCCGGACGTATCGCGAAATTCAAGGTGCCGGTTCGCGTGGTCGCGGTCGAGGATTTTCCTGTCACGCCCGGGGCGAACGCCACCAAGATACAGAAAGCGAAACTGCGTGAATGGGCGCAGGGTCTTCTACAAGCTTAGGGGAAACCCTGATCAAAGGGGGCACGGCCCCTTGTCTATCCCCCACTTCAGAGGGAATCGCTCGATAGTCTTGCTTATTGCGGGACTTGATCAGCGCTTCCTCAGCGACTCTTCCAATGCCTTTGCCTACGGTCACACAAAACCTTCCGACCGGAATTATGCAGTATGCTGCCCTACGCAGAATAACCATTGCGAGTCAGGTTTTAGCACGTGACTGGAAAGAGTTCGATGCACTGAAAGGCGCCAGGGAAGCGCTGATCAAGTTCCGGCTATGCACAGCGCCGTCGGCGCTTCCCTCTGAAGTGGGGGATAGACAAGGGGGCTTGCCCCCTTGTTCAGTGAATGCCTGGCAAGGTTGGCAAGACCGCTGGGTAGTTCGGTGATTGGATATCTGGCTCGTCCTGATTTGGCGTTGAAATCTATTGTTGGAAATCATTGAA
>CANIIN010000103.1 GCA_947467405.1 Betaproteobacteria bacterium
GATTTGTGCGAAGGCCAGCGTGAGCATGGCGAAGTAGATTCCCTCCAGCCGGATGCAGAACCAGCCAAACAGCATGGCTCCGACCATGGCAGCCAATGGCCCGGAGAGCAAGGCCGCCTCCATCGGCAGGCCCGCCGACTTGAGCAGCAGAGCGGCACCATATGCGCCGAGTCCGAAATACGCGGCATGACCGAAGGATGTCAGGCCGGATGTGCCAATCAGGAATTGCAGACTCGCTGCAAACAGCGCAAAAACGAAAATATCGATCATCAACACCAGTGTGTAGCCCGACGTGATCAATGGCATGGCAAACACCGCGATGGCGACTGCGATGGACGCAATCAATGCCGGGCGTGTCACGGCCATTGCCGTTCGGTCGCCCGCCGCGATCCGATTCCCGCCGTAGGCCACCACCGTTCGGGCCAGCCCCAGCAGCCCGCTTGGGCGAATGATCAGGACGACCGCCATGACCATGAACTCCACGGCCAGCGTCATGCGCGACATGGACAGGCTCATTCCCAGAACGCTCACCTCACCGAGGGCAATGCACAGCGATTTCACCTCGCCGATCAGCAGCGCGGCGAGGAAGGCGCCGGGAATGCTGCCCAGCCCGCCGACCACGACCACGACGAACGCATCGGCAATCGTCGTGAGGTCCATGCCCAACTGTGCGGGTTCGCGCGGCATCTGCAGCGCGCCGCCCAGCCCCGCGAGAAGCGAGCCCAGCATGAAGACGGTGGTAAACAAGCGAGCCTGATCGATTCCCAGCGCACCTGCCATGTCGCGGTCTTCGGTGGAAGCCCGCACCAGCGCTCCCCAGCGGGTGCGATTGAGGATGAACCACAGAATGGTCAGTACCAGCGGACCGACCAACATCAACACGAGGTCATATCGAGGAAATGGCTGCCCGGCCAAATCCAGTGCGCCGTGCAAGCCGGGGGCGCGCGGCCCGAAAATGTCTTCTGGCCCCCACAGCCACAAAGTGGCATCCCGGATCATCAGTACGACGCCGAACGTCGCCAGCAGTTGCAGCAGTTCGGGACGATGGTACAGGCGTCGCAGCAGGAAGAATTCAATGCATCCACCGACTGCAGCGACCGCCGCCGCTGACAGGAGCACACTGCCCCAGAACGCCATACCGGTCGCGCCGGTGTCCGGTGACAGGACTTTTACCGCGCTACATGCGACATAAAGACCCAGCATGTACAGCGAGCCGTGCGCAAAATTGATGATGCGCGTGACACCGAATATCAGTGACAAGCCCGCCGCCACCAGAAACAGCGCGGATGCACTGGCCATGCCGTTCAGCAACTGCGGAATGATGCTCGACACTACCGCCCCTGCCGGAGCCTGCCGTCACGGCTCGCCTTTTTACCTCCGGCTGCTGCGATGACACGCGCGGCAGGACTGGCGTGCAACCCGCGCGGAGCCGTCGTCATCAATTGGCAGGACGCATTTTTCTGACTTCCTCGTCGGAGGGCTGGAACTTCGCGCCGTCAGCATAAGTCCACGAGGTCATCACGGCCTTGCCGTCCTTGACACCGGTGCGCCCGACGTAAGCGCCCATGGTGGCCTGGTTGTCGATGCTGCGATAGGTCACCTTGCCGAACGGCGTGTCCACCACGAGATTCTTCATTGCCGCGATCAGCTTTTCGCTATCGACACTGCCAGCCTTTCGCAGCGCAGCCGCGGCCGTCATGATGGTGGCGTAACCGACCACGGAGCCGACGCGCGGGTAGTCGTTGTATTTCTTCTGGTAAGCCGCCAGGAATTTCTGGTGCTCAGCGGTCTTGATGCCGTACCAGGGATAGCCCGTGACGTACCAGCCATTGGGCCCCTCCTCCTTGAGGGGATCCAGGTACTCGGGTTCGCCACCCAGCAGGTTGAATACTTCACGCCCCTTGAACAGGCCGCGCGTCTCCCCTTCACGGACGAAGCGCGCCATGTCAGGTCCGAACAGGGACGAGAAGATCGCATCGGGCTTCGCGTCAGCCAGCGCCTGCACCACCGGACCAGGCTCGATCTTGCCTAACGGCACCGCCAGCTCGGCGACAATTTCGACGCCGGGCTGCGCCTTGGCCAGCAACTGGCGGAAGGCCTGCGTCGCCGATTGTCCGTACTCGTAATTGGGATAGACGATGGCCCAACGCTTCTTCTTCAGCCGCGCGGCCTCGGGAATCAGCATGGCCGTCTGCATGTAGGTCGAGGGGCGCAGACGGAAGGTGTAGCGGTTTCCGTTCTGCCAGGTGATCTTGTCCGTGAGCGGTTCCGCGGCAATGAACAGCACCTTCTTCTGGCGTGCGAAATCCGCAATGGCCAGACCCACGTTGGACGGAAACGTTCCAACCAGGAACTGGACATTCTCGCGAGTCAGCAATTCCTCGGCGACACGGACTGCATCGCCGGGGTTGCCGTTGTCATCGCGGGATACCACCTCCAACTGGCGCCCGAATACGCCACCACTGGAGTTGACTTCCTCGACGGCCAGTTCCCAACCCTTCTTGTACGGCTCGAGAAAACCCGGAAACACCTTATAGCTGTTCATTTCGCCAATGCGTATCGTTCCTTGCGCCTGCAAGGATCCACTTGCGGCCAGCCCCCAAAAAAGGATGCCGGCAATGATCGTGAACGTTTGGCGAACTGGCATTTTGCTACTCCATTTAACCTGCATTGAGTCGGAATATACACAATCCGAAGACGATGACATGCTGACACTCACCGCCCGCGATGCGCATCGCACTGCGAGAACCACCCTCATCAAGTCCATCGGCAATGACGCGCCCGCCCCTGACAAGGAGCGATTTTTGACGCGGTCAATCATTTCTATGTCACATAGACATTATTCTTGCATCATGCATTCAAGGCACATAACATTTGCTGTCTGAATCCATGCCTTCCCGCACTTTGTGCGTCATCCCGACACCACACCGCCAACACGGTCAAAAGTGCCGGTAAGGCTAGATATACAATGACTTATGCCGTAAAATTGACCGTTTTAAAATCGTCGATTCGCACCTTGATCCAACTGGAATCAAGGGCAATGCCGACTGCAGAGAGGAACCCGCATGACCTACGTCGTCACCGAAAACTGCATCAAGTGCAAACATACCGATTGCGTTGACGTCTGCCCCGTCGATTGCTTCCGGGAAGGCCCGAATTTCCTGGTCATCGAGCCTGACGAGTGTATTGACTGCGGCGTGTGTATCCCGGAATGCCCGGTCAATGCCATTTTCGCTGAAGAAGACGTGCCGACCGACCAGAAAGCCTTCATCGCCCTGAACGTCGAATTGTCCCGTGGCTGGCCAAGCATCACGAACAAGAAGGACGCCCTCGCCGATGCCGAGCAATGGAAGGATGTCCCGGGCAAGCTTCAGTACCTTGAGCGCTGATTTGGGCGTCGCCAACGCAGTCCTGAAGCCTGGCTTCGGACTGCGATTCGAGGATCTTTATTCGCGCGAAGGCCTGACGCGTGTCGACTCCGCGTTCACCGACATGCTCAACATCGCTGACGCGGATCTGGTCAAGCGACTGCAGGATGCACGCTCAGGGCCGTCCGGTCTGGACGCCAAGGCAGAGTCTGCCCTGCTGCTCGCCCTGTCGCCGCACCTGGAGCGGTTCATTGCTCAGTTGTTCGACATCGCAGACGCCTCTTTGGCTTTGGCTCGCAAGCACGATGATCTGGCGCCGCTGTATGCGGTCAAACGCAAGTTCGTCCAGCGCAGCGCCGTCGCAAAGTACAAGGGGCCGGAAGCGCTGAAGATTGACGGCCCCGCTATCGAAAATGAACTGGCCACGCTGTTCGGGGGCCGTTTCGACGAACTGACCTTCGCCAACCACGTCACACAGTGGCAGGCGGATGAATCCGCCAACGCGGCACATCTGGATCTGGCCCTGCGATATGCTGCGTGGGCCCTGCAAACGCCTGCCGGGCAGGCACACACACATGCTGGCGTACTGTTCAAGGCTCCAGCGAAGACCGATCCGCAGAATCTGATTCACCATGCCCAGAAAGTAGAGGAACTGGGCGTCACGACATTCACCATCCGTCCTGAGAACATTCGTCGGCGAGAAGGCTTCAAGCTGACCGATCAGGGCACTGACCTGGTTGGCGCACTGGATCACGCCAATTACTGCATCTGGTGCCACACCCAGGGAAAGGACTCGTGCTCCAAAGGACTGCGCGAGAAACCTTCCGCTGACAATCCGGACAAGGTTACCTTCAAGAAGAGTCCTTTCGGCGTCACACTGGCGGGTTGCCCGCTGGAAGAAAAGATTTCGGAATTCCATTCCGCCAAGACCCAGGGACTGTCCGTGGCGGCTCTGGCCATCATCACCATCGACAACCCCATGGCGGCCGCAACAGGCCACCGCATATGCAACGATTGCATGAAGGCCTGCATCTACCAGAAGCAGGAGCCGGTGAATATTCCCGAAGCCGAGACTCGCACGCTGAAGGATGTGCTGGAACTGCCATGGGGTTTTGAAATCTACTCGCTGCTCACGCGTTGGAACCCCTTGAACATTCGCCGCCCCTTTCCCGCCGAAGACAGCGGAAAGAAGGTGCTGGTAGTCGGACTCGGTCCAGCTGGTTTCACACTCGCCCACTACCTGCTGAACGAAGGCCACACCATTGCAGCCATCGACGGACTGAAGATCGAACCTCTGCCGGAAGGGCTGTCGGGCGTGACAGTTGATGGAAAGCGGGTTCCCTTCCAACCCATCCATGACATCACGACTTTGTACGAAGACCTTGGCGACCGCGTCATGGCTGGCTTTGGTGGCGTGGCCGAATACGGGATTACAGTTCGGTGGAACAAGAACTTCCTGAAGGTCATCCGTTTGCTGCTTGAACGACGGGCGGGCTTTGCCCTGTTCGGCGGCATACGCTTTGGCGGAACCATGACTGTCGAAGACGCCCAATCACTGGGTTTCGATCACATCGCCTTGTGCATGGGAGCGGGAAAACCGACCGTCCTCGACATCCCCAACGGACTCGCCCGTGGCGTGCGCACCGCATCCGACTTCCTGATGGCCCTGCAACTGACGGGCGCGGCCAAATCGGACTCGATCGCAAACATGCAATTGCGTCTGCCGGTTGTCGTGATTGGCGGAGGTCTGACGGCTATCGACACCGCAACCGAGTCCCTTGCCTACTACGTGGTGCAGGTGGAAAAATTTCTGGCGCGCTATGAAGTCCTCGTTTCGAAGAGTGGCGAGGACGACGTACGCAGCAGATGGGCTGACGAAGAACGCGAGATCGCCGAGGAATTCCTGGCCCACGCTCGAGCCATTCGAGCCGAGCGTCGCGAGGCCGCTGTATCAGGACGCGCGCCACGCATCATTGAAATGCTGCAGAAATGGGGGGGCGTGACCGTCGCGTATCGCCGCCGTCTCGTTGACAGTCCGTCCTACACCCTCAACCACGAGGAAGTCGAAAAGGCGCTGGAAGAAGGCATCGTTTTTGCGGAGAGCCTGACGCCCGCCTCCATTGAACTGGACAACTACAGCGCCGTGCGTGGGATCAATTTCCGCCGGCATCCATCCGGCCCCGCGGGCACATCAGATGAAACGGCAGAATACTTCCTGCCGGCGCATACGATATTCGTCGCGGCTGGCACGCAGCCCAATACCGTACTGGCTCGTGAGGACGCAGCGCACTTTTCCCTGGATGGGAAGTATTTCCGCGCCTGCGACGAGAATGGCAATGCGGTGAAGCCCGAATTCTCGCTATCCAAGCCGGACAAAGCCGAGGTTCTGCTGTCACGCCTAGGCGATGGCAGCTTCGTGAGCTTTTTCGGAGACCTGCATCCTTCGTACTTTGGAAACGTGGTCAAGGCCATGGGATCGGCACGTCAAGGCTACCCGGTGGTCTCAAGAGTGCTGGCCAAACAACCTCCTGCCAATGCCAAGCCGGCAGCCGCATTCTTTGGCGAACTCGGCGACAAGTTGCTGGCACGCGTTGAGAAGGTCGAACGCCTTACGCCGACCATCGTCGAGGTGGTTGTGCGTGCACCGCTGGCAGCCCAGAAATTTCTTCCCGGACAGTTTTATCGTCTGCAGAATTTCGAGGTGCTCTCCCCGGTGGTGGAGCACACCGGCTTGTCCACTCGCATGCAGATGGAAGGCCTTGCACTCACCGGCGCATGGGTCGATCGCGAGAAGGGTCTCGTTTCCGTCATCGTGCTGGAAATGGGCGGGTCTTCGGATCTCTGCGCGATGCTGAAGCCAGGCGAGCGCGTTGTACTGATGGGACCGACAGGCGCGCCGACTCACATTCAGCCCGACGAAACTGCACTGCTGGTTGGCGGCGGATTGGGCAACGCCGTGTTGTTCTCGATTGGCCAGGCATTTCGCGCGGCCGGATCCAAGGTTCTCTATTTTGCCGGGTACAAGAAAGTCATCGATCGATACAAGGTCGACGAGATCGAGGCGGCGGCCGACGTCATTGTCTGGTGCTGCGACGAACAACCCGGATTCCAGCCAAGACGCCCTCAGGACAGGACGTTCGTGGGGAACATTGTCCAGGCAATGGAGGCATACGCATCGGGACGGCTCGGCGATCAGGCGCTCCGCATGAGCGATGCGGACCGGATCATTGCAATTGGTTCGGACCGCATGATGTCAGCAGTCGGGCGCGCGCGTCACGATGTTCTGCGACCGTACCTCAAGGCAAAGCATGTCGCCATTGGCTCGATCAATTCGCCGATGCAATGCATGATGAAGGAAATATGCGCGCAGTGCCTGCAGCCCCAGCGAGACCCGAAGACAGGCAAGACTTCCTATGTCTTCTCCTGCTTCAATCAGGATCAGGATCTCGACTGCGTCGACTTTTCCGCGCTGTCAGACCGGCTTCGTCAGAACTCCCTGCAGGAAAAACTGACCATGCAGTGGATCAAGGCCAATCGTGAAGAACTGGTTGCTACGCAACCTATGGTTTGACTTCAGGCGGCGATCCAAACAATAAGGGCGCCCCCAGGGGCGCCCTTATTGTTTGGGCACAAGCCTCAGTGCCACTCGCCTTGCGGCGGAACGGGGAGAGGCATGATGGGCACACCTTCGTCAATCAATTCCTCGGTCTCCTCCCGAGTCGCGACACCGCGAATATTCCTGGCCGACACCTCTTCGCGGTGTATGCGACGAGCCTCATCAGCAAATTGATTCCCGACATTTTCGCTGTTGGCCAGAAAGTAATCGATGACCTTGTGAAGTTGCTCGGCAGTCGGCATCGCAGAGGGCGTCGCGGCTGACGAACCGGAACCCGTCGTTCGACGCGAGCCGGCGTCAATCGCGGTGAAGTCCGACTTGGCAAGTTTCGCCGTCGGCAGCTTGTTGATTGCGGAATTCCCGCAATTCGGACAGGTCAGCAAGCCGCCAGTCTTCTGCGATTGAAAGTCATCTGACGAGGCAAACCAGCCCTCGAAGCGATGGTGTTCCGGACAGATGAGTTCAAAGACGATCATGTAAGTAAGCCTGTTCGGGCAATGTTACACCACTCACCCGAAATGCCGGGACGGCAGTCAATGTCGCCCTCGACCACGTTGCAAACCGCCTGAACGCGTGGGTAGTGATTGGTGCCCGGGGCCGGAATCGAACCGGCACGCCGCTTTCGCAGCGAGGGATTTTAAGTCCCTTGTGTCTACCAGTTTCACCACCCGGGCCGCGCTCCTGATGTGCCAGGAGAGTGAACTAGACATGCCGGATTTGTTAGAGCGAAGATGCGAGACTGGAGGCGCGAGAGGGAATCGAACCCCCATACGGGGATTTGCAGTCCCCTGCCTAACCATTCGGCCATCGCGCCATCGAGAGCAACTTCGCACAGCTAACACGGGCAGAATCTTTTGCAGGCGA